>NZ_JBHWUR010000064.1:0-44501 GCF_042737755.1 Streptomyces sp. NPDC059994 | reverse complement strand
TGGCCGACCAGCTCGACACCGCCACCGAACAGCATGGCAAGGGCGACCTCGACGCCCTCCTCACCGGCAACGACACCTGGACCGTCCCCGGTTAGGACCACCATGGGGGCAACCTGAATCAGTACGGGTGCCCGGCCGGGGAGTCTGCGCGGGCACCCGGGCGGGCACCCGTACTGATATGCCCATGGACCGTCTCGCGTACCGCGTCAAACGGCGGCTGCTCGGCAAACCGCTCACCACCGAGCGCATCGGCGACGAGAAACTGGACAACCGCACCGCGCTCGGGGTGCTGGCATCGGACTGCATCAGCTCGTCGGCGTACGGTTCCGAGGAGATACTCCGGGTCCTGGTGCCCGTGGTCGGGGCGGCGGCGTTCAGTCTGCTCATGCCCGTGACCGGGGCGATCCTCTTCGTCCTGGTGCTTCTGACGCTCTGTTACAGCGATGTCGTCACCATCTACACGCGGGCCGGCGGCTCGTATGTCGTGGCGCGCGAGAACTTCGGGCCGGACGTCGCGCAGATCGCGGCCGTGGCGCTGCTCGTCGACTACATCGTGACCGTCGCCGTCCAGGTGTCGGCCGGGACCAACGCGATCATCTCGCTCGCGCACCTGCTGGGCGGCGGCTGGACCGGCATGGACCACCTCCAACTGCCCATCTCCGTCGGAGTGGTCCTCCTGCTCGCGTACGGGAACCTGCGCGGGGTGCGCGAGGCCGGGCGGCTGTTCGCGCTGCCCGCCTATCTGTTCATGGCGGCCATCGCGCTGCTGCTGGCCGTCTCCGCCGCGCGCGGGCTCAGCTCCGGGCTGCCGCGCGCCGATCTGCACGCGGCGGGGGCGATCCCGGTCGGCAGTGCGGGCAGCGGCTGGCTGTACGGGGCGTCGCTGTTCATGGTGCTGCGGGCGTTCGCCAACGGCGGGTCGTCGCTCACGGGGCTCGAAGCGATCTCGAACGGCATCTCGGCGTTCCGCGAGCCGCAGGGCCGCAACGCCCGCCGCACGCTGATCACGATGAGCTGTGTCCTGGGCGTGCTGGTGCTCGGTGTGTCGACGCTCGCGCACTTCACGCACGCGGTGCCGTACAGCGACGGGACCCCGACCGTCATCGCGCAGGAGGCCCACTTCGCGTTCGGCGGCGGGGCGCTGGGCACGGCCGGGCTCGTCTTCGTACAGCTCGCGACCGCGCTGATCCTCTACACCGGCGCCAACACGCCGTTCACCGGCTTCCCCTACCTGGCCAGCTTTGTGGCCGAGGACCGGTTCCTGCCACGGCTGTTGACCCGGCGCGGGCACCGGCTCGCGTTCTCCAACGGGATCATCTCGCTGACCGTCGTCGCGATGGCGCTGCTGCTCGTGACCCGCGCCAACGTCGACGAGCTGGTGGCGCTGTACGCGATCGGGGTGTTCACCGCCTTCACCATGGCCGGGGCCGGGCTCACCGCGTACCACCTGCGGCGGCGCGAGCGGCACCGGCGGCTGAAGGTCGCCGTCAACGGGCTCGCGGCCGTGGTGTCGGCGGCCGTCGTGCTGATCTTCGCGGTCACCAAGTTCACCGAGGGCGCCTGGCTGGTGGTCGTGGTGTTCCCGCTGGGGGTGTGGGCGCTGACGCGGATCAACCGGGAGTACCGGCGGGAGGCGGCGGCCCTCGACACCCTCCAGGCGCCCGGCGCCGATCTGCCGCACGGCCGCCGCCATCTGGTGTTCGTGCTGGTGGAGACGCTGGACCTGGCGGCGCTCAAGGCGCTGCGGTACGCGCACGAGCTGCGGCCCGACGAGACCCGGGCGGTCCACTTCGCGATCGACGAGCCGCACGCGCGGCGGCTCTCGGCGCAGTGGGAGGCGACGGCGGCGACCACGGTGGCGCTGGAGCTGGTGGAGTGCCCGGACCGGCGGCTGCGGCACGCCATGAAGGAGCTGGCGGCCCGGACGACCGAGGACGGCCGGACCTGGCTGACGGTGCTGGTCCCGCACCGCACGTACACCGGATTCCTCGGCAGGCTGCTGCACCGGGGCACCGGCGAGGCGATGGCCAAGGCGCTGGAGCAGCTGCCGTCGGTGGCGGTGACGGTGCTGCCGTTCGACGTGTCGCGGGCGCTGCGGTCGCTGGACGCGGGGCGGGAGCCGCAGCGCGACTAGGCATCACGCCTGCCTGGCCTCCCGGGCCGTGTCGTAGACGGCGCGTGCCTCCTGCACCTGCTCCATCCGCACGCCGGTCCACTCGGCGAGGGCCCGGACGCGTTCGGCGGCCTCGCGGCCTAGGGGGGTCAGCGAGTAGTCGACGCGCGGCGGGATGACCGGCTTGGCGTCTCGGTCCACGAAACCGTCGCGCTCCAGCGTCTGGAGGGTCTGGGCCAGCATCTTCTCGCTGACCCGGCCGACGTGCCGGCGCAGCTCGCCGAACCGGTACGACCGGTCGAGCAGCGCGAGCAGGACGAGGACGCCCCAGCGGCTGGTCACGTGCTCCAGGACGAGCCGGTGCGGACACATCGCCTCGCGGAGGTCCTCGGAAGACCGAGTACTTACTGCCATGCCAGTACCTTACTTCAAAGTGGGTACTTACGAAAGGTTAGCGCCAGCCGTACGGTGAGTGGCACGGGGTCCGCACGGGAACCCAGAGCCAAGGAGTCAGCAGCCATGAGCATCGTCGTCACCGGAGCCACCGGAGCCCTCGGCCGTCTCGTCGTCGACGAGCTGCTCGCTGCGGGCGTGCCCGCGAGCGGGATAGCGGCCGTCGTACGCAACAAGGAGAAGGCCGCCGGGCTCGCCGAGCGCGGTGTGGAGCTGCGCGTGGCCGACTACAGCGCGCCCGAGACGCTGGCCGGGGCCTTCCGCGCCGGTGACCGCGTGCTGCTGATCTCCGGCAGCGAAGTCGGGCAGCGGGTGGCCCAGCATGCGGCCGTGATCACGGCCGCGAAGGACGCCGGGGTGGCGCAGCTCGCCTACACCGGCATCCTCGGCGGACCGCAGGCCGACTTCCGCCTCGCGGACGAGCACAAGGCCACCGAGCAGCTGATCCTCGACTCGGAGCTGCCGTACACCTTCCTGCGCAACGGCTGGTACACCGAGAACTACACCGCCCACCTGGAGCCGGTCCTGGCGCACGGGGCCGTCGTCTCCAACGCCGGCGAGGGCCGGGTGGCCTCGGCCGCCCGCGCCGACTACGCGGCCGCAGCGGCGGCGGTGCTGACCGGCGAGGGCCACCTGGGCCGGACGTACGAGCTGAGCGGTGACGTCGCGTGGTCCTTCGCGGAGTACGCGGCCGAGGTCGCGCGGGCGACCGGCAAGGAGATCGCGTACCAGGCCGTCGCCCCCGAGGTGCACCTCGGCATCCTCACGGGCGCGGGCATCCCGGCGCCGTTCGCCGAGATCCTGGTCGACGTGGACCTGGCGATCGGGCGGGGGCGGCTGGCGGGCACGTCCGGCGAGCTGTCCCGGCTGATCGGGCGGCCGACGACGCCGATCTCGGAGACGATAGCGGCGGCCACCGCGGGGGCCGTGGCCTGACGGGATCCGGCAGCGAAATCGGGCCACACCACGGTCAGGACCGTTTTCGGATATAGGGCATGACAGGTGCGGACACCTGGCGCTACCTTCGATCACGTCGACGTGCGCGCGTCGACGTGCGCGCAGGGAGGGCCCGTGGCCGAGGAACCGAGTACCGCCGCCGGTGAAGAGCGGACAGGACTGCTCTACGGGATCGGCGCCTACGGGATGTGGGGGCTGGTCCCGCTCTTCTGGCCGCTCCTGAAGCCGTCCGGCGCGATCGAGATCCTGGCCCACCGGATGGTGTGGTCCCTCGCCGCCGTCGGCGTCGCGCTCCTCGTACTGCGCCGCTGGGCGTGGATCGGTGAACTCCTGCACCAGCCGCGCCGGCTCGCGCTCATCGGCCTCGCCGCCGCCGTGATCACGGTCAACTGGGGCGTCTACATCTGGTCGGTGAACTCCGGCCACGTCGTCGAGGCTTCGCTCGGCTACTTCATCAACCCGCTGGTCACCATCGCGATGGGCGTACTCCTGCTCAAGGAGCGGCTGCGGCCGGTGCAGTGGGCGGCGGTGGGGATCGGCGCGGCGGCGGTGGTCGTCCTGGCGGTGGGCGCCGGCCGGCCGCCGTGGATCTCACTCACCCTCGCGCTGTCGTTCGCCACGTACGGACTGGTGAAGAAGAAGGTGAACCTCGGCGGGCTGGAGTCGCTGGCCGCCGAGACGGCCATGCAGTTCCTGCCTGCGCTGGCGTATCTGGTGTGGCTCGGGACGCGGGGGGAGGCGACCTTCGCGTCCCACGGCGCCGGGCACGGGGCGCTGCTCGCCGCGACCGGGGTCGTCACGGCGGCGCCGCTGGTCTGCTTCGGCGCGGCCGCGATCCGTGTCCCGCTGTCGACGCTGGGGCTGCTGCAGTACCTGGCGCCGGTGTTCCAGTTCGGCCTGGGCATCCTGTACTTCCACGAGGCGATGCCGGCCGAGCGGTGGGCCGGGTTCTCACTGGTGTGGCTGGCGCTGACGCTGCTGACGTGGGACGCGACGGGGGCGGGTCGCGCTGGCGGCGGCTGGGCGGCGGGTCGAGCCCCTCCCCGCCCCTTCGCCAAACCCTCCGGGGGTGAGGGTGGGGGAAGAGTAGGGGTTTCTTCCCGGGGCTCCGCCCCGGGACCCCCGTTGCGGGGCCTGCGGCCCCTGCACCCCGCTTTCGGAGCTCCGCCGGATCCCCTTCGCCCGCGGGTCGTCTGTGGCCGGTCGCGCCCACGCGGCGGATCCGCACATGTCACAGCCCGCGCCTTCGAGGGGCGGGGCCCACGCCCCTGCCCCGTCCCTCGAACGCCGGAGGGGCTGGAGGCACCCGCCCCCCTTCTGCCTGCCTTTAGGGGCGCGGGGAACTGCGCGACCTCCCCCACCGGCCCGCAGTCAAACGGGTCCCCGGGGCGAGGCCCCCGGCCGCCCGCCCAGGGCTTGAGGGAACGGGCGGGGTGAGGGAACAATCCAGCCACTGTCCGCCCACCGAACACCCGTGTCCGGAATACGTTCTTGACGGTGAGTGAAACTCTCCCTGAACATCAGGCTCGCGTTTCCGTACCATCCCCGAACGGAATACGGAGCCCCCACATGCGCACCAAGCACTCCAAGTACCCCAAGTACCGCAGAAGCACCCTCGCGGCCGCGACCCTCGCCGTCACCACCCTCGGCCTCGGCCTCGCCGCGCCAGCCGCTCAGGCCACCGCCACCGCCGCCGCGCCCGACATACCCCTCGCCAACGTCAAGGCACACCTCGCCCAGTTCCAGCAGATAGCCAACGCCAACGGCGGCAACCGCGCCCACGGCCGGGCCGGTTACAAGGCCTCGCTCGACTATGTGAAGGGCAAGCTGGACGCGGCCGGGTACACCACCTCCGTCCAGCAGTTCACCTCGTCCGGCGCCACCGGCTACAACCTGATCGCCGACTGGCCGGGCGGTGACACCTCGCAGACCGTGATGACCGGCGCGCACCTCGACTCGGTGACCGAGGGGCCCGGCGTCAACGACAACGGCTCCGGCTCGGCCGGGGTCCTGGAGACCGCGCTCGCCGTCTCCCGCGCCCAGCTCAAGCCCGACAAGCACCTGCGGTTCGGCTGGTTCGGCGCGGAGGAGCTGGGTCTGGTCGGCTCGAAGTACTACGTCAACAGCCTGTCGTCGGCCGACCGCGGCAAGATCTCCTCGTACCTCAACTTCGACATGATCGGCTCACCGAACCCGGGTTACTTCGTGTACGACGACGACCCGGCCCTGGAGAAGGTCTTCAAGGACTACTTCGCGACCCTCTCCATACCCACCGAGATCGAGACGGAGGGCGACGGGCGCTCCGACCACGCGCCGTTCAAGAACGCCGGCATACGCGTCGGCGGCCTCTTCTCCGGCGCCGACTACACCAAGACCTCGGCCCAGGCCCAGAAGTGGGGCGGCACGGCGGGCCGCGCCTTCGACGCCTGCTATCACTCCTCCTGCGACACCAGCGCCAACATCGACGACTCCGCGCTCGACCACAACAGCGACGCCATCGCGTACGCGCTGTGGCAGCTGTCCGCGGGCACCACGACCCCGCCCACCGGGGACGCGTACGAGAACACCACCGACGTGACCATCCCGGACTCCCCCGGCGCGGCCGTGACCTCGTCGGTCTCGGTCACCGGGCGTACGGGCAACGCGCCCGCCGCGCTCAAGGTCGGGGTGAACATCGTCCACACCTACAGCGGCGACCTGGTGGTCGATCTGATCGGCCCGAGCGGCAAGGCGTACCGGCTGCACAACTCGTCGTCGGACTCCACGCCGAACATCAACACCACGTACACCGTGAACGCGTCCACCGAGACGGCGAACGGGACCTGGAAGCTGAAGGTGCAGGACAAGGGGCCGCAGGACACCGGCTACATCAACAGCTGGAAGCTGACCTTCTGACGGCCCGCCCCCGGACCCTGGCCCTGGCCCTGGCCCTGGCTCTGGGGCCACCACTCCCGCAATGAGCATGCGCGTGCATACTGCACGCGCATGCTTTTCTCTGGAGGGGACCATGGCCCGCAACTTCCTTTTCCTGCTCGGCAGTACGCGCTCCGGCGGCAACACGGAGGCGCTGGCCAGGCTGGCCGCCGAGCAGCTGCCGAGTGATGTCTCGCAGCGCTGGCTGAACCTCTCCCAGCTGCGGCTGCCCGAGTTCACCGACCGGCGCCACGACGGCGAGGGCCTGTACGCCGACCCGGCCGGGGACGCCGCGACCCTGCTCGGCGCGACCCTGGAGGCGACCGACCTGGTCATCGCCTCACCGCTGTACTGGTACGGCGTCTCGACCCCCGTCAAGCACTACCTCGACCACTGGTCGGGGTGGATGCGGGTGCCGGGTCTGGAGTTCCGGCCGCGGATGGCCGGGCGCACCATGTGGGGTGTGACGGCGCTCGCCACCGCCGACCAGTCCGTGGCCGATCCGCTGGTGGGGACCCTGCGCCACACCGCCGCGTATATGAGCATGCGGTGGGGCGGCGTACTGCTCGGCTCCGCCAACCGGCCCGGCACCATCGGGCAGGACACGGGGGCGACGGTCCGCGCCAAGACCTTCTTCAGCTCGGAGACGGTGCTCGCAACGCACGCATGACGTGCGCCACCAGCGAGGCGATCCTGTCAGGGGCGTGGAACGGCCGCTTCAGCGCATGCCGGTAGTACAGCGGCCCGTACAGCATCTCCACGGCCAGCTCCAGATCGGCGTCCGGCGGCAGCTGGCCCTGGCGCTGTCCGGCGCGCAGCCGCTCGTGCACCAGCGCGACGCGCGGGCCGACCAGCTCCTCGTTGACGGCCGCCGCCAGCGCCTCGTCGTGGAGCAGCTCGGAGAGGATGCCGGTGTACGCGGGGCCGATCACCGGCGAGGTGAAGACCCGCATCACGCTGGTGACATGCGTCACCATGTCCGTGTCGATGTCCCCCGTGTCGGGCAACGGCGAGGTGCTGACCACGGCCTCGATCACGGCCTCCAGGAGCACCGCGCCCTTCGTCGCCCACCAGCGGTAGATCGTCTTCTTGCTCACACCCGCACGGGCGGCGATGCCCTCGATCGTGACGCGTCCATAGCCGTTTTCCGCGCAGAGTGCGAGGGCCGCGGAGAGGATCGCGCGGCGCGATCTCTCGCTCCGGCGCCGGGGGTTGGGGGCGGGGCGTGGCGACTCGGTCACGAGGCGAGTCTACGAGGACGGTCCGTAGCGTATTGACAGCGGAATGGTCTGCTCCAAGAATGTGCCAAGGAAACGGTACGTGTCGTGTCGAGCCGCCACGGGGGTCGGCTCGCACGACCCGTCCCTTCCGTCGTCGCCCCGGGCCCTTTCTCAGGCCGTGATGTCCTTCGCCGTGAAGCGCGCCCAGGCCGCCGAGCCGAACACCGCCACGTACAGCGCCTGCAGCTCCAGGTTCTTCACCAGCTGGTCCCAGTAGACCGGCACCCGCAGCAGGTCCGCGAAGGACAGCCAGTAGTGCGGGAACAGATACGGGTGTATCGCGTGCAGCTGGGGGATCTGGTCCAGGATCTGCACGGTGATCAGCAGGCCGACCGTCGCCGCCATCGCCGCGACACCGCTGCTGGTGAGAGTGGAGATGAACAGGCCGAGCGCGGCCACGCCGGTCAGCGACAGGGCCACCACCCCGGCGATCGCGAGCGCGCGTACCAGTCCGTCCGCGAACGATATCTGCGTGCCGGAGATGGTCGTGACCTCGCCGAGCGGGAAGAGCAACGCGCCCACGGCGAGCGCCGACGCCGCCACGACCAGGGTGGCCAACAGGCAGAACGCGAGCACCGACGCGTACTTGGCGAGCAGCAGCCTGGTCCGCCCGGCCGGGGCGACCAGGAGGTAGCGAAGGGTGCCGCTGTTGGCCTCGCCCGCTATCGCGTCGCCCGCGACCACGCCGATCGCCATCGGCAGGAAGACGGGGAGGGTCGCGGCGAGCCCCGCGAAGACGAGGAAGAGCCCGTTGTTGGTGACCTGCGAGATGAAGGCGGGGCCGTCACCGCCGCTGGGACCGGCCGTGCCGCCGTCGCTCGTCTCGATCTTCACGGCGATGCCGATCAGGACCGGGACGGCCGCAAGCACCCCGAGCAGCGCGAGGGTGCGCCACCGCCGCACGACGGTGACCAGCTCGGACCGGAAGAGCCCGAGCGCCCAGAGGAGGCTGGGCCGCCGGCCCCCGGGGCCCGGCCCGTCCGGAGCGGCCTGGGCCTCTGCGGCCTCGGCCCTCTCCACCCCTGTGGCGGACCCGGCCTCTGCGGTCCGTGCCGCGTCCGGGCCCGGCGGGGGCGCCGACGTGGGCACGTCCTCCGTTGCGTTCACCTCAGCCCGCGACATCGAACCCCTCCCCCGTCAGTGCCACGAACGCGTCCTCCAGCGAGGCCCGTTCGACCCCGAAGGCCCTCACCCGTACGCCGCCGTGCACCAGCGCGGCGTTGAGCTCCGCCAGTTCCACGTCGTCCGGCGGGACTTCGCCCGTCACGCGGTCTCCGTCCACGGTCACGTCCGCGACCCCGCGCTCCTTGAGCAGCCGGGCCGCGTCGGCCGGGTCCGGGGTGGTGACGGCGAGCCGGCCCCGGTTGCCCGCCGAGAGCTCGGCGACCTCGCCCTGGACGACCAGACGGCCCTGGGTCATCACCGCCGCGTGCGTACAGACCTGCTCGATCTCGTCCAGGAGGTGCGAGGAGAGGAAGACCGTGGTGCCGTCGGCGGCGAGCTCCCGCACCAGGGCGCGGATCTCCCGCATGCCCTGCGGGTCGAGGCCGTTGGTCGGCTCGTCCAGGACCAGCAGCTTGCGCGGCTGGAGCAGAGCGGACGCGAGCCCGAGCCGCTGCTTCATGCCCAGCGAGTACGCCCGCGCCTTCTTGCCGGAGGCGGCGGCGAGCCCGACCCGCTCCAGGGCGTGGGCGACCCGGCTCGCGCGGGTGCGGGGGTCGGCGGTCGGGTCGGCCGAGTCGTACCGTACGAGGTTGTCGCGGCCGGACAGGAATCCGTACAGCGCGGGGCCCTCGATCAGGGCGCCCACCTGCGGCAGGACCGTGCGCCCCGCGCGGGGCATGGGGCTGCCGAGGACCCGGGCCGTGCCGGAGGTCGGCTCGATCAGGCCCATCAGCATGCGGATGGTGGTCGTCTTGCCCGAGCCGTTGGGGCCGAGGAAGCCGAAGACGCTGCCGCTGGGGACGGTGAGGTCGAGGCCGTCCACGGCGAGTTGGCCGCCGCGGTAGCGCTTGCTGAGACCGTGGGTCTCGATCACCGATGGAGAGTTCCCCACCCCGCCCCTTCCCGTAACTGGTGCTTGGCCCCGGCCCCCCCGGCCGGTCAGCGCTGAGATTCCAGGAGGTTGCGAGGGGGGACCCGAGTCCCCCCTCCTCCCTCACTACTTCGCCGCGTTCGCCGCGTTCACCAGCGCGTCCTTGTTGACCGCGCCCACGAACACCTTGCCGTCGTCCGTCACCAGCGCGTTGACCAGGCGGGTCTTGTAGACCGTGCCCGAGCCGAACTTGCCCGTGACCTTGTCGCCCAGGGAGTCGAGGAACTTCCGGGCCTCCGGCGGGACATCGCCCTTGCCGCCCTTGCCGGAAGGTGCGGTCGGGATGCCCTTACCTCCTGGAACGTCGAGGCGGGCGATGGAGTTCCAGCCCTTCCCGATGATGTTGAGGCCCTTGAACTCGCTGCCGTCGGAGCCCTTGAAGCCCTTGTCGCCCCGGCCCGCGTGCGCCTTGCCGTCGTCCTGGGTGACCTTCGCCCCCTTGGGCGGGGTGAAGTCGAACGTCGAGGCGGACGGCTTGCCGAAGTCGACCTTGGTGAAGCCCGCGTCGATCACGGCCTTGCCCCCGCCGGACGGCGCGAGCGTGAACTTCAGCGGCACCCCGTTCTTCGCGTCCACCGCGATCCGGATCGCGCCGATGGTCGAGCCGGACTGCTTCGGCTTGATCACCAGCTGGTAGGCGTCCCGGCCCGCCACGTGGGACGTGCCGTCGACGGTGACCGAGGTGGTCGGGTCGACCGCCTTCAGGGCCTGCTCGGCCATCGCCTTGGGCGTGGTCGGCAGGGCCTCCGGAGCCTTCCCGGGACGGCCGTGGCGCTTGGCCGCGTCGCCCCCGAGCTCCTTCTTGCCGTCGCCGGCCCGCTTCGAGTGGTACACCTCGTTCGAGGCGCTGTCGTACGCCCACACGTCGTCCCCGGTGTGGATGACGCTGTACTCCGACGCGTTGTCGAGCACCGACAGCTTCTGCTTGTCCGGGCCGTCGGCCGCGACCCGCAGGGTGTGCGAGCCGGAGGCGAGCTCCATCAGCTTGCTGTCGGGCGAGGCGGACGAGCCGCCCTTGCCCGCGCCGCCCTTGGGGGCGAACGAGCCGAGGCCGCCGAAGGACGGCAGACCCAGGTCCGTCTTGATCTTCACCGTGCCGGAGAGCTGCTGGGCGTCCGACGCGGCGATCTTCTCGATGAGCTGCTGTGCGCTGATCTTCGGCAGATCGGGGTCACCTGAATCCGCGAGCGCCGGGACCAGCCCGATGGTCGCGGCCGCCACCCCCGCCACCGCGACCGGGACCAGATACCGCGCGGCCTTGCGGCGGCCCGCGACGAGGTCCCCGGCCTCCTCGGTGGTGTGTGCGCTGTCGTTCGGTGCCATGTGTGCCTTACCTCCGTGGTCGGCGGCGTCCGTCCGTAGTGCTGCGCTCTGTCCACTCCGCGCCGCCATTCTCACCCGAATTGGTCAGGAGTGGTTGTTCTCAATCTGACCAAATCAGCCGCCGTCAGGCGTCACCCCTCGGGAGCAACCTCGTGTACCTCTCTGGGATGACAACGGCACGTGAGACCTCCCCCGACCAGTAGGGGTTGTACGTCGCGTACCTGTCAGAAGCGCCAACTCCGCCGAGGCCGGGCGGGATTGCCTCCCGCCACCGCCAACGACCCTCGGCGCGCTCCGGGCTGAGCCGCCTTCAGGAGCGGCCCGTACGCCGAGACACTCCACCGCCGCCCACCCCCCACGGCGGCGACATCCGCGAGCCGCTCCCCTCCTCGCGGTTCACGTTGTTTCGCCAGCTATGCCACCGTTTGCACAGCGTCACCAGGCATCCAATAGTGTGACCTGGGCCACACTATTGACAGATCGGGTGTTCGAGTCGCTTTGGGCCGGAATCCGTACACCTGAGTGAGAGCAACCGGCACCACAAAAGGGGATCGCCATGCTCACCGTCCACCGCATCGCCGTCGGCGCTGCCGCCGGGACAGCCGTCCTCGCGCTGGCCGCCACGGGGTGCGGAAGCAGCAACAGCAGCAGCAAGACCGAGAAGCCGTCGACCACCACGACGGCCCCCGCGACCCCGAATCCGGCCGCCCCCACCCTCAGCGCCGCCGACGTCGACAAGGTAGGCACGGTCGTCACCGACAGCAACGGATACGTCCTGTACCGCTTCGACGAGGACACCGCGAAGCCGTCCCACTCGAACTGTCTGGCCGCCTGCGCCGCGATCTGGCCCCCGGCCCCCGCCACCGACGCACTGACCGTCAAGGGCATCGACAAGGCCCTGGTCGGCAAGGTCACCCGCCCGGACGGCAGCGCCCAGCTGACCCTCGCGGGCTGGCCGCTCTACCGGTACGCCAAGGACGACGGGCCCCGCGAGGCGTACGGGCAGGGCGCCGGCGGCACCTGGTTCGCGATCACCCCGACCGGGGCGAAGGCCACGGCCGACACGGGCGGAGGCACGACCTCGGGCGGTGTCATGACACCGCCGGGCGGCTCCGGCTACTAGAACGGGTGCTCGTTACGGGTACCCGTAACGAGCACCGGAACAGGAACCGGACGGGTACCGGGACCGGCGGAGACGGGTCCTAACCCGCCCGGTGCACCACCGCGTCGCACAGCTCCTCCAGAGCCGACTTCGCGTAGCACCCCGGCAGCGGCGCCAGCGTGGCGCGGGCCTCCTCCGCGTACCGCACGGTGTCCCTGCGTGCCTGTTCGAGCGCCGGGTGCACCCGCAGCCGGCGCAGCGCCTCGGCGTGCCGGGCGTCGTCCGTCAGGTCGCCGTCGAGCAGCGCGACGAGCTCCAGGTCCTCCGGACGGCCGTGCTGGGCGGCATGCGCCCGCACGTGCAGGACCGGCAGCGTCGGGATGCCCTCGCGCAGGTCGGTGCCGGGGGTCTTGCCGGACTCGTGCGAGTCGCTGGCGATGTCCAGGACGTCGTCGGCCAGCTGGAACGCGGTGCCGAGCCGCTCGCCGTACTGCGTGAGGATGTCGACGACCGACTCGTCGGCGCCCGACATCATCGCGCCGAACCGGCCGGAGACGGCCACCAGCGAGCCGGTCTTGCCCGCGAGCACGTCGAGGTAGTGGTCCACCGGGTCGCGGCCGTCGCGCGGACCGGCGGTCTCCAGGATCTGGCCGGTGACCAGCCGTTCGAACGCCTCGGCCTGGATGCGCACGGCCTCCGGGCCCAGGTCGGCCAGGATGTGCGAGGCGCGGGCGAACAGGAAGTCGCCGGTGAGGACCGCGACCGAGTTGCCCCAGCGGACGTTGGCGCTGGGCACCCCGCGCCGCACCTCGGCCTCGTCCATGACGTCGTCGTGGTACAGCGTCGCCAGATGCGTGAGCTCGACCACCACCGCCGAGGGCACGACACCCGGCGCGTAGGGGTCGCCGAACTGCGCGGAGAGCATCACGAGCAGTGGCCGGAAGCGTTTGCCGCCCGCGCGCACCAGGTGCTGCGCGGCCTCCGTGATGAAGGGGACCTCGCTCTTGGTGGCGTCGAGCAGGCCCGCCTCGACTGCCGCCAATCCGGTCTGGACATCGGCTTCAAGAGCCTGGTCCCGCACGCTCAGCCCGAACGGCCCGACGACGGTCACGAGGGGTACTCCTGTCTGCTGACGATCACACGGATTGTCGATGTGTCGCTGCCTTCACTCAAGTCAGCGTATCCGGTCGCTGTTCGATCACCGCTGGCGCCTTCCCGTCACCCCCCGCGCACAGCCCGATGGACCCCGGTATGTTCGTGATCAACTCATACGATCAGGAGTAGACCTTTTGTCCGGAACGACCATCGACACCGCGACCGACCCCGGCGCCGAGCGGCCGCCGCCCCGGGACGACCACGCCTCCCTCGGCCACCCGAAGGGGTCGCTGACGCCCTCCGGCCTGAAGGTGTGGGAGCGCTTCTCCTTCCTGGGAATGCAGGCGATCCCGGTCCTCTCCTTCGCCGACACCGTGGCGCACGGCGGCATGGGCCTGGACGCGGCCACGGCGGCCTCGGTCTCGGGCGGCGTACGGAACGCTCGTCCATCTGGTCTCGCTCGCGGGCGGCCGGCTCGCGGACCGCATCCTCGGCTCGTACCGCGCGGCCTTGTACGGCGGCGTCCTGATCGCCTGCGGCCACCACACGATGGCCGTCCCCGCCCAGCCGCGACCTGGGCCGGACTCGGCCTGATCAGCGCCGGTACGGGCCTGCTCAAGCCGAATACGGCCTCAATGGTGGGCAAGCCCCACCGCACCTGCGGAAAGGTCTCCAACGCCGCCTGCTCCGGCGTCAACGGCGCGATCGCGGTGGCGCCCGGCCTCGCGGTGATCGCGGCCGCGCCCTGGCCCAAGCGCACCATGCACCCCGTCCACTGAGGTCCTGCGAGGCTGCCATGCGGATCCGAACCGACTTCCCGTACGAGACCACCCGAGTGGACGTGCGCATTCCGCTCCCCGACGGGACGCTCCTCTACGCCCGGATCTGGCGCCCGGTGACCGACGAGCCCGTGCCGGCGCTGCTCGAATACCTGCCGTACCGGCTGACCGACTGGACCGCGCCGCGCGACTGGCAGCGCCATCCCTGGTACGCGGGGCACGGCTACGCCTCCGTGCGCGTCGATGTGCGCGGGCACGGCAACAGTGAGGGCCTGCCGGGCGACGAGTACGACGCGCGGGAGCTCGCGGACGGGGTCGCGGTCGTCGAGTGGCTCGCCGCGCAGCCCTGGTGCGACGGCAAGGTCGGCATGTTCGGGATCTCCTGGGGCGGCTTCAACTCCCTCCAGATCGCGGCCCTCGCGCCCGAGCCGCTCAAGGCGGTCGTCACGGTCTGCTCGTCGGACGACCGCTATGACAACGACGCGCACTACATGGGAGGTTCCGTCCTCGCCGTGGACATGCACGCCTGGGCGGCGACGATGCTGGCGTTCACGGCGCGCCCGCCGGACCCCGCGTACGTCGGCGACCAGTGGCGGGACATGTGGCTGACGCGCCTGGAATCCATGGAGCCCTACATCCACACCTGGCTGGCGCACCAGACCCGCGACGACTACTGGAAGCACGGCAGCGTCCGCGAGGACTACGGGGCGATCGGCGCGGCGGTGCTCGCGGTGGGCGGCTGGCACGACCCGTACCGGGACACCGTGCTGCGGCTGGTGGAGCACCTGCCCGCCGACCGGGTGCGCGGGCTGATCGGGCCGTGGTCGCACCAGTACCCCGACCGGGGGCTGCCGCCGGGGCCTGCCATCGGCTTCCTCCAGGAGACGCTGCGCTGGTGGGACCACTGGCTCAAGGGCAAGGACAGCGGGGCCATGGAGGAGCCGCTGCTGCGCTGCTGGATCAGCGAGTCGCACCGGCCCGCCACGGTGTACGAGGAGCTGCCCGGCCGCTGGGTCGGCGACCCGGCGTGGCCCTCGCCGCACGTCACCCCCGTCCCGTACGCGCTCGGGGGCGCCCCCGTCCGGGTCGACTCGCCGCAGCACACCGGCCTGGACGCGGGCCGCTTCTTCCCGTTCGGCAACGACGGCGACCTGCCGCCGGACCAGCGCGCCGAGGACGCGCACTCGGCGGCGTTCGACTTCGCGGTGCCGGACGACGGGCCGCCCCTTGAGATCCTCGGGCGCCCGGAGGTGACGCTGCGGCTGCGCATGGACGTCCCGTTCGGGCAGGCGATCGCGCGGCTCTGCGACGTGGCGCCGGACGGCTCGTCCACGCTGGTCACCCGGGGCGCGCTCAATCTGTCCGCGCGCGAGGGCCGGGACCGCGCGGACGCCTGGCCGCTGGGCGCCACCCAGGACGTGACGTTTCTCCTCAACGGCATCGGCCACAGCTTCCCGCCGGGCCACCGCGTCCGCCTCGCGGTCTCCTCCGCGTACTGGCCGTGGATCTGGCCGCAGGCGGACTCGGTGGGCTTCACGATCGACCCGGAGGGCAGCTCTCTGAGCCTGCCGGTCCGGGAGCGGACGGCCGACGCGATCGCCTTCGAGGAGCCCGAGCAGTCGGCGCCCCTCGGTGTGGTCTCCCCCGCCTCGCTGGACGAGCCCCGCCCGGAGCGCCTCGTCGTCCGCGACGTCGCCAAGGGCGAGTGGCGCCTGGAGGTGGACCCGCGCTACGGCGGTACGCGGGTCTACCCCGACGGCCTGGAGTTCACCGAGGACGCCCTGGAGACGTACACGATCGACGAGGCGGACCCCCAGTCCGCGCGCACCCGCTCGGACTGGACGATCCGGCTGCACCGGCCGGAGCTGGCCTGGGACGTCACGATCACCACGCGGTCCGAGATCGCCTGCGACGCGGCGGACTTCCTCACCTCGGACGAGGTGGTGTGCCGGGACGGCGGGGAGGTCGTCTTCCACCGGACGTGGGAGAAGCGCATCCCCCGGACGGCGGGCTGACGCGGCGCCCCGGCCGTTTCAGCCGCCCGCCGCCACCGACGCCGCGAGCCGGGGCGAGGCGTACTCCGTACCGCACACGAACCGCATCACCGGCCCGAACGACGACGCGGCCGGCAGCCCCGTGAAGTACAGGCCGGGCACCGTCGACCGGTACCCGGCGTCCAGGACCGGCGCGCCCCGCGAGGTGGAGAGCTGGGTGCGCAGGCCCGGGCCGAGGTAGTCGAGGGCGGCGACGTCCATGCGGTAGCCGGTCGCCGCCAGCACGTGGTCGGCGGCCAGTTCGCGCTGGGCGCCGGCGGCGCCGCTCAGCGTCAGGACCGGGCGGCCGGACTCGACGCGCGCGTGGACCACGCGGCGGCCGTCGGTCACCGCGACCCTGCCGGTGAACCGGTCGCGCAGCCACCACGCGCCCAGCGGGCCCAGCACCCTGCGCACCAGGTAGTGCCGGGTGGGCGCGGGCAAGTGGCGGAAGTGGGTGGCGTGGTACGAGAACGCGTACAGCGACCAGGCGCGGCCGAACGGCGAGTCGGGGCTGAGCCGGGGCTGCTGGTCGGGCGCGGCGCCGAAGCGGACGGCCCCGCTCCGGCGCGCCACGATCCGTACGCTCGCGCCCGCCTCCGCCATCAGCACCGCGCTCTCGATGGCCGACTGGCCGGCGCCCACGACCAGCACCTCGCGCCCGGCGAAGCGGGAGAGGTCGGCGTGCTGCGAGGCGTGCGAGACGGGGCCGGTGACACAGGGGCCGTCGGGGACCGCGGCGGCCAGCTCGCGCGGCATCCGGGCCAGTCCGGCGAGCCCGGTCGCGACCACCACCGCGCGCGCCTCGAAGGCCTCGCCGGAGTCCAGCTTCAGCTCGAAGTGGCCCGTCCTGGTGCGGTCCACGGAGACCACCCGTACGTCCTCCAGACCGGGCAGCAGCTTCTGGGCGAACCACTGCCCGTACGCCGCGAAGTCCTCCACCGCGATGAGGTCCCAGTCGGATTCGTACCGCCGGATCCCGGTGTCGGCGCAGAAGTCGACCAGGGTGTGGCCGGGTTGGGGCGCGTCGATGCTGGAGGCGGACGGCGTCGACTTCAGGACCATGCCCGCGGGCATGTGCGCGCGCCAGCTCACCATGGGCGAGCCGAAGACGCGGACCGGGAGGCCGCGCCCGCGCAGATGCGCGGCGGTGGACAGACCGTAGGGCCCCGCCCCGATGACAGCTACCGGACGAATCACGTGAAGGTCCCCTCCCCAGGGTGGTACGCGCAGGTGCTGGTCGTGCCTGTTCCGCTGGTCCCGCCGGGCTACTCGGCGATCGCGCGACGGGAGCTCCGCCACAACTGGTACAGGTGCTCGGCCCCCGGTCGTACGAAGCGGGCGAGCATGGTGAAGAACGGCCTCGGGTCGTCCCGGGCGAGCCACGCCAGCTCGGTGCCACGGGGGCGCGCGGGCGCGTGCGGGGTGGTGTAGCCGCTGCGCCGGTAGGCGAGCAGCGCGGGCAGGTCGATGTTCTCCACTACATAGCGCCGCCCCGCCCGCTGTTCGCCCTCGGGGACCGCGCGGCCGGTGAGGTGCAGATGCTGGGCGCGGACGACGTCGATGCCCGCCTCGCTCTCGAAGAGGCGGAACTGGGCGCCCATCCGCGGGTTGAAGTCGAGCAGTTTGTACCGGCCGTCACGCCGGTCGAACCGCAGGTCGAGGTCGACGATCCCGCTGAAGCCGATCCGCTTCACGAACTGTTCGGCCAGCAGCGCGAGTTCGGGGTTGTCGACGACGTACGCGGTGGCGGTCATCCCCGCGTGCGGCGGCCAGGAGCGGACCTTGACGCCGGTGAACATCGCCAGCGGCGTCGCGTTCTCGTCGAAGTAGGCGTGGACGATCCAGTCCTCGGCCTCCTCGCGCGGCAGGTACTCCTGGAGGATCACACCCGGCCGCTCGCCCCACTCGCGGGCGAGGGCGAGCAGGTGCGCGGCGCTCTCCACACGGGTGGTGCCGCGGACCGCGGGCCGCCGGCGCCGGACGAACGCCTCGCGGTTCTTGGCGACCAGCGGGAAGCGGGCGTGCCGGGCGAAGTCCTCGATGTCGTCGTACGTGTCGGGGAAGGCGGCCGCGGGCGAGGGCACCCCGTGCTCGACACACAGCTCGTGCAGCCCGCGCTTGCTGGCCAGCCTGCGGGGCAACTCCGGGGCCACGGGCGGGAAGAGGAAGTGCCCGTCGAGCTCCTTCTGGTGCTCGGCGATCAGCACCGCCGCCTCCTCGTCGGTCGGCACGAGGACGGTCGGCCGGCCGATCCGCCGCCCGATCCGCAGCAGCCCGTCGACCAGGGCGTCCGGGTCCTCGCGGCCGGTGGTGGGCCAGGCGAAGGCGCGGCGCAGATAGCGGGAGTGCGCCGCGGGTGTCCAGCGGTCCTCGGTGATCGCGTACATCGGCACGCCGAGTCTGCCGAGGCTGCGGATGGCGCCGACGCCGCCGTGGTGCAGCGGATAGCTCCCGATCTTCACGATGAGTGCGGGCACGGTCCGGTCGGCCGTGAACAGGGCATTACTGCTCGACACCAGTCCCCCCTCAGGACGCACGGCCCCCTCGCCGCGTTCGTGTCCCGGCAAGGACGGTAAGGGGGAATCTCCCCCTCCGGACGGGAAGTTTCCGGACATTACGAACTCTTTAGACACTGCCTACGCAACCATCGCCGACGTAACGTGTCCTGCACACCCGTGGAAAGCGAGGCAGGCACAGATGTCCGAGCAGAGCCCGCTCGACCTGGCCGAGGGCGACCCCTTCGGCCCGCACAACCTTCCGTACGGCGTCTTCTCCACGCCCGACGCGCCCGAGCACCGCCGCGTCGGCGTCCGCGTCGGCGATCACGTCCTGGACGCGGGAGCCGCCGCGCACGCACTCGGCTCCCCGTACGCGGCACTGCTCGCCCGGCCTTCGCTGAACCCGCTGCTCGCGGCCGGGCGCACGGCCTGGCGCGATGTGCGGCGCGCGCTGACGGCGTGGGTCACCGTCCCCGCGCACCGGCCCGACATAGAGCCCCTGCTGCACCCGCTGGACACGGTCACCCTGCATCTGCCGTACGAGGTCTCGGACTACGTCGACTTCTACGCGAGCGAGCACCACGCCACCAATGTGGGCCGGATCTTCCGGCCGGACGGGGACGCGCTCACCCCCAACTGGAAGCACCTGCCGATCGGTTACCACGGCCGGTCCGGCACGATCGTGGTCTCCGGTACGGACGTGGCGCGCCCGCACGGGCAGCGCAAGGCGCCCACCGACCCGGCCCCGGTGTTCGGCCCCTCGGTGAAGCTGGACATCGAGGCGGAGGTGGGCTTCGTGGTGGGCACCCCGTCCGCCCTCGGCCGGCCGGTGGACCTGGCCTCCTTCGAGGACCACGTCTTCGGCCTCTTCCTTCTGAACGACTGGTCGGCGCGGGACATCCAGGCGTGGGAGTACGTGCCGCTCGGCCCGTTCCTGGGCAAGTCCTTCGCCACGTCGGTCTCGGCGTGGGTCACTCCGCTGGAGGCGCTGACGGCCGCCCGGGTGGCCCCGCCCGCGCGGGACTTCCCGCTGCTGCCCTACCTCGACGACGCGGACGCCGAGGTGCCGGGCGGCTTCGACATCCGCATCGCCGTCGCGCTCAACGGTCAGCTGGTGGCCGAGCCGCCGTTCGCGGGCATGTACTGGACGGCCGCCCAGCAGCTCGCCCACATGACGGTGAACGGCGCGTCGCTGCGGACGGGCGACGTGTACGGCTCGGGGACCGTCAGCGGCCCCGAGCGCGACCAGCGCGGCTCGTTCCTGGAGCTGACCTGGAACGGTACGGAGCCGATGGAACTCCCCACCGGCAAGCGCACGTTCCTGGAGGACGGCGACGTCGTCACGATGACGGCGTGGGCCCCGGGGCCGGACGGGGTCCGGGTGGGTCTCGGCGAGGTCACCGGGCGGATCGTGGAGGCCTGACGGGCGTGCGGGGGGCGCCCCCGGCGCCCCCCGCGGCTACTCCTGCTCCCCCAGCACCTCCAGCACACCCTCCCCGTACGTCGCCAGCTTCTTCTCGCCCACCCCGGCGATCGTGCCCAGCTCCTCCACCGAGCCGGGGCGGGCGACGGCGATCTCCCGCAGGGTCGCGTCGTGGAAGATCACATACGCCGGGACGCCCTGCTCGCGGGCCTGCGCGGCCCGCCACGCGCGCAGCGCCTCGAAGAGCGGGGCCGCCTCCTCCGGGAAGTCGGCCGGGGCCGCCTTCGCCTTGGCCGCGCCCCGCGCGCGGGGCGCGCGCTCCGGCTTCGCCGGTTCCGAGCGGAACCTCACCTCGCGCCGGCGCCCGAGGACCTCGCCGCTGGTCTCCGTCAGGACCAGCGTCCCGTACTCGCCCTCCACCGCCAGCAGGCCCTGGGCGAGCAACTGCCGCACCACGCCCCGCCACTGCGCCTCGGAGAGGTCCTCGCCGATACCGAACACCGACAGCGCGTCGTGGTCGAACTGGATCACCTTCGCCGTCTTGCGGCCGAGCAGGATGTCGATGATCTGGCCCGCCCCGAACTTCTGGCGCCGTTCCCGCTCCAGCCGTACGACCGTGGACAGCGCCTTCTGCGCGGCCACCGTGCCGTCCCAGGTCTCGGGCGGGTTCAGACACGTGTCGCAGTTGCCGCAGTGGTCGGCCGGGGCGTCCTGGCCGAAGTAGCCGAGGAGCTGGGCGCGGCGGCACCCGGCCGTCTCGCAGAGCGCCAGCATCGAGTCCAGGTGCGCGGCCGCCCGGCGCCGGAACGCCTCGTCGCCCTCGCCGCTCTGGATGAGCTTGCGCTGCTGGACCACGTCCTGCAGGCCATACGCCATCCACGCCGTGGACGGCAGGCCGTCGCGGCCCGCGCGGCCCGTCTCCTGGTAGTAGCCCTCGACCGACTTGGGCAGGTCCAGATGAGCCACGAACCGGACGTCAGGCTTGTCGATGCCCATGCCGAACGCGATGGTCGCCACCACGACCAGCCCGTCCTCCCGCAGGAAGCGGGACTGGTGCCGCGCGCGCGTGCCCGCGTCCAGCCCCGCGTGGTACGGCACCGCCGCCACCCCGTTGTCGCTCAGATACTGCGCGGTCTTGTCCACGGAGGCGCGCGAGAGGCAGTAGACGATGCCCGCGTCCCCCTCGTGCTCCTCCTTCAGGAAGGTCAGGAGCTGCTTCTTCGGGTCGTTCTTCGGCACGACCCGGTACTGGATGTTCGGCCGGTCGAAGCTCGCCTCGAAGTGGCGCGCGTGCGGCATCACCAGGCGGTCGGTGATCTCCCGGTGGGTGACCCGCGTCGCCGTCGCCGTCAGCGCGATGCGCGGCACGTCCGGCCAGCGCTCCCCCAGCAGCGAGAGCGCCAGGTAGTCCGGGCGGAAGTCGTGGCCCCACTGCGCCACACAGTGCGCCTCGTCGATCGCGAAGACCGAGATCCTGGCCCGCGAGAGCAGGTCGAGCGTGGCCTCCACGCGCAGCCGCTCGGGAGCCAGATACAGCAGGTCGAGCTCGCCCGCGAGGAGCTCCGCCTCCACCGTGCGGCGCTCGTCGAAGTCCTGGGTGGAGTTGATGAACCCGGCCCGCACACCGAGCGCCCGCAGGGCGTCCACCTGGTCCTGCATCAGGGCGATCAGCGGCGAGACGACGACGCCCGTACCCGGTCTGACCAGGGCCGGGATCTGGTAGCAGAGCGACTTTCCGGCGCCCGTCGGCATGAGCACCACGGCGTCCCCGCCGGCCACCACGTGCTCGATGACCGCGCCCTGGTCACCGCGGAAGGTCTCGTAGCCGAAGACCCGGTTCAGCGTCCGCAGCGCCTCGCTCTCACCCACCGCAGCCTTCTCGTCCGTCCCGATCATCGCTCTGTCCCCGCCCGTCGTCCTCGTAACTCCGCCACCCCTGCCACGATAGGTGCCCGGGCCGACAGGCCCGGCCGAGGCGGTGCCAGATTTCCCCGGTACGGGCAAGAAACCCAAGGTCAGGGGCGGTAAAAAGTTATCCACAGGGGGCAGCGCAAAGCCCCGGCACCACCCGCACGTGCCAGGGCCATGCACCCCTTGAGGGGCGCGGGGAACCGCGCGACCAGCCACAGCGGACCCGCGGCCAAACCGAACCGCCCCCGCGGAGCGTCAGCGCACGAACACCCCCGCCTGACTGGCCAGATCCAGGAAGTACTGCGGCGCCACACCCAGCACCAGCGTCACCGCGACACCGACGCCGATCGTCGTCATCGTCAGCGGCGAGGGGACCGCCACCGTCGGCCCGTCGGCCTTCGGCTCGCTGAAGAACATCAGCACGATCACCCGGATGTAGAAGAACGCCGCGATCGCCGACGAGATCACACCGACCACGACCAGCGGGCCCGCGCCGCCCTCCGCCGCCGCCTTGAACACGGCGAACTTCCCGGTGAAGCCGGACGTCAGCGGGATGCCCGCGAAGGCGAGCAGGAAGACCGCGAACACGGCCGCCACCAGGGGCGAACGGCGCCCGAGCCCGGCCCACTTGGACAGGTGCGTCGCCTCACCGCCCGCGTCGCGCACCAGCGTGACCACCGCGAACGCCCCGATCGTCACGAACGAGTACGCCGCCAGGTAGAACAGCACCGACGAGATGCCGTCCGCGTTGGTCGCGATGACACCCGCCAGGATGAACCCCGCGTGCGCGATCGACGAGTACGCGAGGAGCCGCTTGATGTCGGTCTGGGTGATCGCGACGATCGCGCCACCCACCATCGTGACGATGGCGACGCCCCACATCACCGGCCGCCAGTCCCACCGCATCCCGGGCAGCACCACGTACAGCAGCCGCAGCAGCGCGCCGAAGGCCGCGACCTTGGTGGCGGCCGCCATGAAGCCGGTGACCGGGGTGGGCGCGCCCTGGTAGACGTCCGGCGTCCACATGTGGAACGGCACGGCGCCGACCTTGAACAGCAGCCCCATCAGGAGCATCGCGCCGCCGATCAGCAGCAGCGCGTCGTTGCCCATCGTGCCCGCGAGCGCCGGGTCCACGGTCTGGACCGTGCCGTCGACGACGTCCGCGATGGTCGCGTACTGGACCGAGCCCGCGTAGCCGTACAGGAGCGCGATGCCGAACAGCAGGAACGCCGACGAGAAGGCGCCGAGCAGGAAGTACTTCACCGCCGCTTCCTGCGACATCAGCCGCTTGCGGCGGGCCAGCGCGCACAGGAGGTACAGCGGGAGGGAGAAGACCTCCAGCGCCACGAAGAGCGTCAGCAGGTCGTTGGCCGCCGGGAACACCAGCATCCCGGAGATCGCGAAGAGCGCCAGCGGGAAGACCTCGGTGGTCGTGAAACCGGCCTTGACCGCGGCCTTCTCGCTCTCGCTGCCCGGTACGGACGCGGCCTGCGCGGCGAAGGAGTCGACCCGGTTGCCGTGCACGTCGGGGTCGAGGCGGCGCTCGGCGAAGGTGAAGATCGCGACGATCGAGGCGAGGAGAATGGTGCCCTGGAGGAAGAGCGCCGGGCCGTCGACGGCCACCGCGCCCATCGCCGCGATGTGCGCCTTCGTCGTGCCGTATCCGTCGGCGGCGAGCCCGACGACCGCGGCGAAGGCGGCGGCGAGCGCGACGACGGAGAGGAACACCTGGGCGTAGTAACGGCTCTTGCGCGGGACGAACGCCTCGATCAGTACGCCCACCACCGCCGCGCCGATCACGATCAGCGTGGGGGAAAGCTGGGCGTACTCGATGTGCGGCGCAGGGATCTTGTCCACCTTGCCGTCGGCCGCCGTCGTCCACAGGCTGTGGACAGCTGCTGCTGTACTCACTGGGCCGCCTCCACCACGGGCTTGGGGTCCTTCTTGTGTACGTCTGTCATGGTGTGCTGCACCGCCGGGTTGACGATGTCGGTCAGCGGCTTCGGGTAGACCCCCAGGAAGACCAGGAGCGCGATCAGCGGGGCGACCACCAGGAGCTCGCGGACCCTGAGGTCCGGCATGCCCTGCACCTCGGCCTTGACCGGGCCGGTCATCGTCCGCTGGTAGAGCACCAGCACGTACAGCGCGGCCAGCACGATGCCCAGCGTGGCGATCACGCCGATCGCCGGATAGCGGCTGAACGTGCCCACCAGGACCAGGAACTCACTGACGAAGGGCGCGAGCCCCGGCAGCGACAGGGTCGCCAGACCACCCACCAGGAACGTGCCCGCGAGCAGCGGGGCCACCTTCTGCACCCCGCCGTAGTCCGCGATCAGACGCGAGCCGCGGCGCGAGATCAGGAAGCCGGCCACCAGCATCAGCGCGGCCGTCGAGATCCCGTGGTTGACCATGTACAGCGTGGCGCCGGACTGGCCCTGGGTGGTCATCGCGAAGATGCCCATGACGATGAACCCGAAGTGCGAGATCGACGCGTACGCCACCAGGCGCTTGATGTCCCGCTGGCCGACCGCGAGCAGCGCCCCGTAGATGATGCTGATCACGGCGAGGACCATGATCACCGGGGTGGCCCACTTCGACGCCTCCGGGAAGAGCTGGAGGCAGAAGCGGAGCATCGCGAAGGTGCCGACCTTGTCGACGACCGCCGTGATCAGCACGGCGACCGGGGCCGTGGCCTCGCCCATCGCGTTCGGCAGCCAGGTGTGCAGCGGCCAGAGCGGGGCCTTCACCGCGAAGGCGAAGAAGAAGCCGAGGAACAGCAGCCGCTCGGTGTTGGTCGCCATGTCCAGCGAGCCGTTCGCGCGCGCGGCCGCGATCTCGTCCAGCGAGAACGTCCCGGCCACCACGTACAGCCCGATCACCGCTGCCAGCATGAGCAGGCCGCCGACCAGGTTGTAGAGCAGGAACTTGACCGCCGCGTACGACCGTTGGGTGGCCGCCGCCTCGTCCCCGTGCTCATGGGCGCGGTCGCCGAAGCCGCCGATGAGGAAGTACATCGGGATCAGCATGGCTTCGAAGAGGATGTAGAAGAGGAAGACGTCGGTGGCCTCGAAGGAGAGCACCACCATCGCCTCGACGGCGAGGATCAGGGCGAAGAAGCCCTGGGTCGGCCGCCATCGATAGTTCTCGGTCTCCTTGGGGCCTCCCGTGCTCGAACGAAGTGGAGAGCTTGGGGAAGGGTCCGCGTCGTGCCAGCCCGCGACGATGATGAACGGGATCAGCAGCGCGGTGAGCGCGATCAGCGCCACGCCGATGCCGTCCACGCCCAGCTCGTAGCGGACGCCGAAGTCCTTGATCCAGGAGTGGGACTCCGTCAACTGGTAGCGGTCGCCGCCCGGTTCGAACCGTACGAGCTGGACGGCGCCCAGGACCAGCGTGCCGAGCGAGACCAGCAGCGCCAGCCACTTGGCGGCGGTCCGCCGCTCGGCCGGGACGGCGGCGGTGGCGATCGCGCCGATCGCCGGGAGCGCCGCCGTCGCGGTAAGGAGGGGGAACGACATGCCTTACACCGCCCTCATCAGCAGGGTGGCGGCGATGAGCACCGCCGCACCTCCGAACATCGAGACCGCGTACGAACGGGCGAAGCCGTTCTGCAGCTTGCGCAGTCGGCCGGAGAGCCCGCCGAACCCCGCTGCGGTGCCGTTGACCACTCCGTCGACCAGGGTGTGGTCGACGTACACCAGCGAGCGGGTGAGGTGCTCGCCGCCGCGGACCAGGACCACGTGGTTGAAGTCGTCCTGGAGCAGGTCGCGGCGGGCGGCCCGGGTGAGCAGCGAACCGCGGGGGGCGACGACCGGGACCGGCTTGCGGCCGTACTGCGCCCAGGCGAGGCCCACGCCGACCAGCAGCACCACGATGGTGGCCGCGGTGACGACTCCGGCGCTCACCGGCGAGTCGCCGTGCGAGAAGCTCGTGACCGGCTCCAGCCACTTCACGAACGCCTCGTTGATGCTGAAGAGCCCGCCCGCCAGGACCGAGCCGAAGGCCAGGACGATCATCGGGATCGTCATGGTGCCGGGCGACTCGTGCGGGTGCGGCTCGGCGTGTGCGCCCGGGGTCTCGGCCGCGGGCTCCACGCCCGGCTCCGCCGGCGACGGGGTCGGCGCGTTGCGCCAGCGCTCTTCGCCGAAGAACGTCATCAGCATCACGCGCGTCATGTAGTACGCGGTGATGGCCGCGCCGAGCAGGGTGACCGCGCCGAGGATCCAGCCCTCGGTGCCGCCCTTGGCGAACGCCGCCTCGATGATCTTGTCCTTGGACCAGAAGCCGGACAGGCCCGGGAAGCCGATGATGGCGAGGTAGCCGAGACCGAAGGTGACGAAGGTGACCGGCATGTACTTGCGCAGGCCGCCGTACTTGCGCATGTCGACCTCGTCGTTCATCCCGTGCATCACGGAGCCCGCGCCGAGGAAGAGTCCGGCCTTGAAGAAGCCGTGGGTGACCAGGTGCATGATCGCGAAGACGTAGCCGATGGGGCCGAGGCCGGTGGCGAGGATCATGTAGCCGATCTGCGACATGGTCGAGCCCGCCAGGGCCTTCTTGATGTCGTCCTTGGCGCAACCGACGATCGCACCGAAGAGGAGCGTCACCGCGCCCACGACCACCACGACCGTCTGCACGTCCGGCACCGCGTTGAAGATGACGCCGGAGCGGGTGATCAGATAGACGCCCGCGGTCACCATGGTCGCCGCGTGGATCAGGGCCGAGACCGGGGTCGGGCCCTCCATCGCGTCACCGAGCCAGGACTGCAGCGGCACCTGGGCGGACTTGCCGCACGCGGCGAGCAGCAGCATCAGGCCGATGGCGGTGTTGCGGCCGTCGCCGGTCTCGCCGACCTCGTTGAAGACCGTCGAGAAGGCGAACGAGCCCCAGGTGGTGAACATGACCATGATGGCGATGGACAGGCCCATGTCGCCGACCCGGTTGACCAGGAACGCCTTCTTGGCCGCCGTCGCCGCGCTGGGCTTGTGCTGCCAGAAGCCGATGAGCAGGTAGGACGCCAGACCGACGCCCTCCCAGCCGACGTACAGGAGCAGGTAGTTGTCGGCGAGGACCAGGAGCAGCATCGCCGCCAGGAACAGGTTGAGATAGCCGAAGAAGCGGCGGCGGTTCTCGTCGTGCTCCATGTAGCCGATCGAGTAGATGTGGATCAGCGTGCCCACACCGGTGATCAGCAGGACGAAGGTCATCGACAGCTGGTCGAGCTGGAAGCCGACGTCGGCCTGGAAGCCCTCCACCGGGACCCAGCTGAACAGGTGCTTGTGCACCGCCCGGCTGTCGGCCGAGCGGCCGAGCATGTCGGCGAAGAGTGCCACACCGAGGCCGAAGGACACGGCGGCGAGCAGCGTGCCCAGCCAGTGTCCGACGGCGTCGAGCCGCCGCCCGCCGCACAGCAGGACGGCCGCTCCTAGCAGAGGCGCCGCGATGAGCAGCGCAATCAGGTTGTCCACGATTCAGCGACCCCTTACAGCTTCATCAGGCTGGCGTCGTCGACCGAGGCCGAGTGGCGGGAACGGAAGAGCGACACGATGATCGCGAGCCCGACGACGACTTCCGCCGCGGCGACGACCATCGTGAAGAAGGCGATGATCTGGCCGTCGAGGTTGCCGTGCATCCGGGAGAAGACCACGAACGCGAGGTTGCAGGCGTTGAGCATCAGCTCGATGCACATGAAGACCACGATCGCGTTCCGCCTGATGAGCACGCCGGCCGCGCCGATGGTGAACAACAGGGCGGACAGGTACAGGTAGTTGACGGGGTTCACTTCGCGGCCTCCTCTTCACGGCCGAGCCGCTCGGCGGAGCGCTGCTCCAGCGCCTTCAGGTCGGACAGCGCCTCGCTGGACACGTCGCGGATCTGGCCCCGGCCGCGCAGTGTCTGGTTGACGGTGAGCTCGGACGGGGTGCCGTCGGGCAGCAGGCCCGCGATGTCCACCGCGTTGTGCCGGGCGTAGACACCCGGGGCCGGCAGGGGCGGCAGGTGCTTGCCGTCGCGGACGCGCTGCTCGGAGAGCTCGCGCTGGGTCTTGGCGCGCTCGGTGCGCTCGCGGTGCGTGAGCACCATCGCGCCGATCGCCGAGGTGATCAGCAGGGCGCCGGTGATTTCGAAGGCGAACACGTACTTGGTGAAGATGAGGGCGGCCAGGCCCTCCACGTTCCCCCCCGCGTTGGCCTGCTTCAGTCCGTCGAAGTGCTTCAGGGAGGCGTTGGAGATGCCCGCGATGAGGAGCACCCCGAAGCCGATCCCGCAGACCGCGGCCCAGATGCGCTGGCCCTTGATGGTCTCCTTCAGCGAGTCGGCGGCGGTGACACCGACCAGCATCACCACGAAGAGGAAGAGCATCATGATCGCGCCGGTGTAGACGACGACCTGGACGATGCCCAGGAAGTACGCCCCGTTGGCCAGGTAGAAGACCGCCAGGATGATCATGGTCCCGGCCAGGCACAGCGCACTGTGCACGGCCTTCTTCATCAGTACGGTGCACAGCGCGCCGATGACGGCGACGGTGGCAAGCACCCAGAACTGGAACGCCTCCCCGGTGGAGGTCGTCGTGGCGGAGACGGCGAGCTGCATCATGCGTCCACCTCCTCGGGCTGTTCCCCGTCGGCGGGCTGCTCGCCCCTGGAGACGGCGGCCTGGCGGACCGTGCCGGGCGCGGCCTCGGTGACCAGGCCCCGGTAGTAGTCGCCCTCGGTCATGCCCGGGTAGATGGCGTGCGGCGAGTCGACCATGCCCTCTTCGAGGCCGGCGAGCAGCTGCTCCTTGGTGTAGATGAGGTTCGCGCGGCTGCTGTCGGCCAGTTCGAACTCGTTGGTCATCGTCAGCGCGCGCGTGGGACACGCCTCGATGCACAGCCCGCACAGGATGCAGCGGGCGTAGTTGATCTGGTAGACGATTCCGTACCGCTCGCCCGGCGAGTAGCGCTCCTCGGCCGTGTTGTCCGCACCCTCCACGTAGATCGCGTCGGCCGGGCAGGCCCAGGCGCACAGCTCGCAGCCGACGCACTTCTCCAGGCCGTCCGGGTGCCGGTTGAGCTGGTGGCGCCCGTGGAAGCGGGGAGCCGTGGTCTTTGGCTGCTCCGGATACTGCTCGGTCAGCCGCTTCTTGAACATGGCCTTGAAGGTCACGCCGAAGCCGGCCACCGGGTTCAGGAACTTGGCCTCGGACGAAGCCCCGGGCTCCCCCGAAGTCTCCGCCGGTTCCGATGACTTAGACACCCTCGCCCTCCCTTCCGTCACGGTCACTCTCAGTATCGGACCCACCACTGACAACCAACTCCCGCTCTCCCCCACGCTCGGCTTCGCTCGCGCGGGGGGACCCCCATCGCGGACGTCGGCGAGGCACCGGTGGAAGGGTCTGTCCGGGCAGCGGTGGCACCGGGAATCCGCCCGCCATCGGGTCGAACGCGGGTGGTGGCCCCTCCTCGGCCGCCGACTCCTCCTGGCGGCCCCGGAAGACGTCCGCGACCAGCGAGATCAGCAGGACCGCGACGACCGCGCCCCCGACGTACAGCACGATCTTGGAGAAGTCGTGGCCGTCGTTGCGCAGCGCGCGCACGGTCGCCACCAGCATCAGCCAGACGACCGAGACCGGGATGAGGACCTTCCAGCCGAGCTTCATCAGCTGGTCGTAGCGGACGCGGGGCAGCGTGCCGCGCAGCCAGATGAAGAAGAAGAGCAGCAGCTGGACCTTGATGACGAACCAGAGCATCGGCCACCAGCCGTGGTTGGCGCCCTCCCAGAAGGTGGACACGGGCCACGGGGCCCGCCAGCCGCCCAGGAACAGGGTGGTCGACACCGCCGAGACGGTGACCATGTTGACGTACTCGGCCAGCATGAACAGCGCGAACTTGATCGACGAGTACTCGGTGTTGAAGCCGCCGACGAGGTCGCCCTCGGACTCGGGCATGTCGAAGGGGGCGCGGTTGGTCTCGCCCACCATGGTGACGACGTAGATGATGAAGGAGACCGGCAGCAGCACGATGTACCAGCGGTCGTGCTGCTGGGCGACGATCTCCGAGGTCGACATCGACCCCGAGTAGAGGAAGACCGAGGCGAACGCGGCGCCCATCGCGATCTCGTACGAGATCATCTGCGCGCACGAGCGGAGCCCGCCGAGCAGCGGGTACGTCGACCCGGAGGACCAGCCCGCGAGCACGATCCCGTAGATGCCGACCGAGGCGCACGCGAGGATGTAGAGCATCGCGATCGGCAGGTCGGTGAGCTGCATCGTGGTGCGGTGGCCGAAGATCGACACCTCGTTGCCGGACGGCCCGAAGGGGATCACGGCGATCGCCATGAAGGCCGGGATGGCGGCGACGATCGGGGCCAGGACGTAGACCACCTTGTCGGCCCGCTTGACGATGAGGTCTTCCTTCAGCATCAGCTTGATGCCGTCGGCGAGGGACTGGAGCATCCCCCAGGGGCCGTGCCGGTTGGGCCCGATGCGCAGCTGCATCCAGGCGACGACCTTGCGTTCCCAGACGATCGAGAACAGCACGGTCACCATCAGGAACGCGAAGCAGAACACGGCCTTGAGGGCGATGAGCCACCAGGGGTCGCGGCCGAACAGGGAGAGGTCCTCGGCCGCGAGGAAGGTCGGGGTCACGCGCGCACCTCCGGTACGTGGACGGCGGCGCCCGGTGCCGCGGGGCGGACGGGGAAGTCGGTCACGGCTGCACCTCCGGTGCGGCGGTGGCGGCGTCCTGTGCCGCCGGGCCGATACGGACGACCTGGCCCGGGACCGCGCCCGTGTCCGCGTACACGCCGGTACCGGTCGAGTTGAGCGGCAGCCACACCACCCGGTCGGGCATCTCGGTGACCTTCAGCGGCAGCCGGACCGCGCCCGCGGGGCCGCTCACCTCCAGCGGGTCGCCGTCCTTGACGCCGGTCTCGGCCGCCGTGGCCGCCGAGAGCCGGGCGAGGGCCGCGTGCCGGGTCCCGGCCAGCGCCTCGTCGCCCTCCTGGAGGCTGCCCAGGTCGAGCAGCAGCCGGTGGCCCGCGAGGACCGCCTCGCCCTCGGCGGGCCGGGGCAGCACGTGCGCCGTCTCCAGCGGCTCGGTGGCGCGTGGGCCGCCCCAGTGGCCCAGACCCCGCAGCTCCGCGCGCGCGGCGCGGTTGTCGGGGAGCGCGAGATGCACGTCCATGGCGTCCGCCAGCATGTGCAGCACGCGCGCGTCGGCGGGCGCCAGACGCCGGGTCATCTGCTCGGGCTTCAGCGCGGCCTCGAACATCCGCGCCCGGCCCTCCCAGTTGAGGAAGAAGCCGGACTTCTCGGCGACGGCCGCGACCGGGAAGACCACGTCCGCCCGCTCGGTGACCTCGCTCGGCCGCAGCTCCAGTGAGACCACGAAGGCGCCGGCGAGTGCTTCACGCGCGCGTACCGGGTCCGGCAGGTCGGCCGGGTCGACGCCCGCGACGAGCAGCGCGCCCAGCTCGCCGGTGGCCGCGGCCTCCATGATCTGGCCGGTGTCCCGCCCGAAGCGGTGCGGCAGTTCGCGTACGCCCCAGGCCGCGGCGACCTCTTCACGCGCGCGTGGATCGGTGGCCGGGCGCCCGCCGGGCAGCAGCGCCGCCAGGGCGCCCGCCTCGATCGCACCCCGCTCGCCGGCCCGGCGCGGGATCCACACCAGCTCGGCGCCGGTCGCGGCGGCGGCCCGTACGGCCGCGGTCAGCGCGCCCGGCACGGCCGCCAGCCGCTCGCCGACGACGATGACGGAACCGGTGGCCCGCAGGGCCTCGGCGGCGGCCGGGCCGTCGCCGTCCAGGCCGGCCCCGCCCGCCAGCGCGTCGAGCCACTCGGTCTCGGTGCCGGGTGCGGCGGGCAGCAGCGTGCCGCCCGCCTTCCGCAGGCCCGGGGTGAGGTGCGTGGCGAGCGAGAAGGTGCGCTGACCGTGCTTGCGCCAGGCCTTGCGCAGCCGCAGGAAGACGCCGGGCGCCTCCTCCTCCGCCTCGAACCCGACGAGCAGCACCGCGGGCGCCTTCTCCAGCGAGGCGTACGTGACGCCCTCGCCGGTGAGGTGGCCGCGCCCGGCGACCTTCGCCGCCAGGAAGTCGGCCTCCTCCGCGGAGTGCACGCGCGCGCGGAAGTCGACGTCGTTGGTGTCGAGGGCGATCCGGGCGAACTTGGCGTACGCGTAGGCGTCCTCGACGGTCAGCCGTCCGCCGGTGAGCACCCCGGCCCGGCCCCTGGCCGCCGTGAGCCCGGCCGCGGCCGCCTCCAGCGCCTCGGGCCAGGAGACCGGCTCCAGCTCACCGGCCGCGTTGCGCACCAGCGGGGTGGTCAGGCGGTCCGGCTTCTGTGCGTACCGGAAGCCGAACCGGCCCTTGTCGCACAGCCATTCCTCGTTGACCTCGGGGTCGTTGGCCGCCAGGCGGCGCATGACCTTGCCTCGCCGGTGGTCGGTGCGGGTGGCGCAGCCGCCCGCGCAGTGCTCGCACACCGACGGCGAGGAGACCAGGTCGAAGGGGCGCGAGCGGAACCGGTACGCCGCCGAGGTCAGCGCGCCGACCGGGCAGATCTGGATGGTGTTGCCGGAGAAGTACGAATCGAACGGGTCGCCCTCTCCGGTGCCGACCTGCTGCAGCGCCCCGCGCTCCAGGAGCTCGATCATCGGGTCGCCCGCGATCTGCTCGGAGAAGCGGGTGCACCGCGCACACAGCACGCACCGCTCGCGGTCGAGCAGCACCTGCGTCGAGATCGCCACCGGCTTCTCGTACGTGCGCTTCCTGCCCTCGAACCGGGTGTCGGGGTCGCCGACCTGCATGGCCTGGTTCTGCAGTGGGCACTCGCCGCCCTTGTCGCAGACCGGGCAGTCCAGCGGGTGGTTGATGAGCAGCAGCTCCATCACCCCGCGCTGGGACTTCTCGGCCACCGGCGACGTCAGCTGCGACTTGACCACCATGCCGTCGGTGCAGGTGATGGTGCAGGACGCCATCGGCTTGCGCTGGCCCTCCACCTCCACGATGCACTGGCGGCAGGCGCCGACCGGGTCGAGCAGCGGGTGGTCGCAGAACCGGGGGATCTCGATGCCGAGCTTCTCGGCGGCCCGGATCACCAGCGTGCCCTTGGGGACGCTGATCTCGATGCCGTCGATGGTCAGCGAGACCAGGTCCTCCGGCGGCACCGCCGCCTCTCCGCCGCCGGAGGGAGCGCCAGTCGTCACCGTCATGCGTTCACCTCCGTGGTGCGGTGCGGGGTGTCGGCCCACAGGGTCGACTTGGCCGGGTCGAAGGGGCAGCCCCGGCCCGTGATGTGCTGCTCGTACTCCGCGCGGAAGTACTTGAGCGAGGAGAAGATGGGCGCGGCGGCGCCGTCGCCGAGCGCGCAGAACGACTTGCCGTTGATGTTGTCGGCGATGTCGTTGAGCTTGTCGAGGTCGCCCATGGCGCCCTTGCCCGCCTCGATGTCGCGGAGCAACTGGACGAGCCAGTAGGTGCCTTCGCGGCAGGGCGTGCACTTTCCGCAGGACTCGTGGGCGTAGAACTCGGTCCAGCGGGTGACCGCCCGTACGACGCAGGTGGTCTCGTCGAAGCACTGGAGCGCCTTGGTGCCGAGCATCGAGCCGGCCGCGCCGACGCCCTCGTAGTCCAGCGGGACGTCGAGGTGCTCGTCGGTGAACATCGGGGTCGAGGAGCCGCCCGGGGTCCAGAACTTGAGCCGGTGGCCCGGGCGCATCCCGCCGCTCATGTCGAGCAGCTGGCGCAGCGTGATGCCGAGCGGGGCCTCGAACTGGCCCGGGTTGGCGACGTGCCCGCTGAGCGAATACAGCGTGAAGCCGGGTGACTTCTCGCTTCCCATCGATTTGAACCAGTCTTTTCCGCGAGTGAGGATCGCGGGAACGCTGGCGATGGACTCGACGTTATTGACAACAGTGGGGCACGCGTAGAGACCGGCGACCGCAGGAAAGGGGGGACGCAGCCGGGGCTGACCGCGACGGCCTTCCAAGGAGTCCAGCAGGGCGGTCTCCTCACCGCAGATGTACGCGCCCGCGCCCGCGTGCACGGTGAGTTCGAGGTCGAGACCGCTGCCCAGGATGTCCTTGCCGAGGTAGCCGGCCGCGTAGGCCTCCCGCACGGCCTCGTGCAGCCTCCGCAGTACGGGGACGACTTCCCCGCGCAGATAGATGAACGCATGCGACGACCTGATCGCGTAACAGGCGATCACAATGCCCTCGATGAGGCTATGCGGGTTGGCGAAGAGGAGCGGGATGTCCTTGCAGGTCCCGGGCTCCGACTCGTCGGCGTTGACAACTAGATAGTGCGGTTTGCCATCGCCCTGCGGGATGAACTGCCACTTCATGCCCGTGGGGAAGCCCGCGCCGCCCCGGCCGCGCAGCCCGGAGTCCTTCACGTACGCGATGAGGTCGTCCGGCGACATGGCCAGGGCCTTGCGCAGCCCCTCATAGCCGTCGTGCCGGCGGTAGGTCTCCAGGGTCCAGGATTCGGGCTGGTCCCAGAAGGCCGACAGAACGGGTGCCAGCAGCTTTTCGGGGCTGCTTCCGTTTCCGTTCCCACTCAGTTCGGCTGCCAAGGTCATCACTCCCCCTCCTCGTCGACCGGGCCCGCCGGGTGCGCGGGGTCGGACGCAGAGGTCTGCTGCGGTGCGTCATGCGAGCTCAAGTGCTCGGAGCCGGGCTGAGGTTCGTCGCGGGGGCCCTCGCCGCGCGGGTGGACCACGCGCGGCTGCGGGGTCTCGCCCTTCGCCAGGCGCAGACCGGTCAGGGAGGCCGGGCCCGCGCCGCCGCTCGCCGCGACGGCGCCGGGGCGCTCGTCGGGGAAGCCGGCCAGGATCCGGGCGGTCTCCTTGTAGGTGCACAGCGGAGCCCCTCGGGTGGGCTCCACCGGCCTGCCCGCGCGCAGGTCGTCGACCAGTTGCCTGGCCGACTCGGGGGTCTGGTTGTCGAAGAACTCCCAGTTGACCATCACCACGGGCGCGAAGTCGCAGGCGGCGTTGCACTCGATGTGTTCGAGAGTCACCTTGCCGTCGGTGGTGGTCTCGTCGTTGCCGACACCGAGGTGGCGCTTGAGCTCGTCGAAGATGGCGTCCCCGCCCATCACCGCGCACAGGGTGTTGGTGCAGACGCCCACCTGGTAGTCGCCGGAGGGCTTGCGCCGGTACATCGTGTAGAAGGTGGCGACGGCGGTCACCTCGGCGGTCGTGAGGTCCAGCATCTCGGCGCAGAAGCGCATCCCGGTGCGGGAGACATGGCCCTCCTCCGACTGCACGAGGTGCAGCAGGGGCAGCAGCGCGGAGCGGCTGTCCGGGTAGCGGGCGATGACCTCCTTGGCGTCCGCTTCGAGCCGGGCGCGGACCTCGGCCGGGAAATCGGGCGCGGGCAGCTGGGGCATGCCCAGGCTCGTCGGCGTGGTCTCGGTCACCGGTCGACGCCTCCCATCACGGGGTCGATGGACGCGACGGCGACGATGACGTCGGCGACCTGGCCGCCCTCGCACATCGCCGCCATGGCCTGGAGATTGGTGAAGGACGGGTCGCGGAAGTGGACCCGGTAGGGGCGGGTGCCTCCGTCGCTCACGACGTGCACCCCGAGCTCGCCCTTGGGCGACTCGACAGCCGCGTAGGTCTGTCCGACGGGAACCCGGAAGCCCTCGGTCACCAGCTTGAAGTGGTGGATCAGGGACTCCATGGAGGTGCCCATGATCTTCTTGATGTGGTCGAGGGAGTTACCGAGTCCGTCCGGGCCGAGCGCGAGCTGGGCGGGCCAGGCGATCTTCTTGTCGGCGACCATGACCGGGCCGGGCTCCAGGCGGTCCAGGCACTGCTCGACGATCCGCAGCGACTGGCGCATCTCCTCCAGGCGCACCAGGAAGCGGCCGTAGGCGTCGCAGCTGTCGGCGGTGGGGACCTCGAAGTCGTAGGTCTCGTAGCCGCAGTAGGGGTCGGTCTTGCGCAGGTCGTGCGGCAGGCCCGCGGAGCGCAGGATCGGTCCTGTCGCGCCGAGCGCCATGCAGCCGGTCAGGTCGAGGTACCCGACGTCCTGCATACGGGCCTTGAAGATCGGGTTGCCGGTGGCGAGCTTGTCGTACTCCGGCAGGTTCTTCTTCATCGTCTTCACGAACTCGCGGAGCTGGTCCACCGCGCCCGGGGGCAGGTCCTGGGCGAGCCCGCCGGGGCGGACGAACGCGTGGTTCATCCGCAGACCGGTGATCAGCTCGAAGACGTCGAGGATGAGTTCGCGGTCGCGGAAACCGTAGATCATGATCGTCGTCGCGCCGAGCTCCATACCGCCGGTGGCGATGCAGACCAGGTGCGAGGAGAGCCGGTTCAGCTCCATCAGGAGCACCCGGAGGACCGAGGCGCGGTCGGGGATCTGGTCGGTGATGCCGAGCAGCTTCTCCACACCCAGGCAGTACGCCGTCTCGTTGAAGAACGGCGTCAGGTAGTCCATGCGTGTGACGAAGGTGGTGCCCTGCGTCCAGTTGCGGAATTCGAGGTTCTTCTCGATGCCGGTGTGCAGGTAGCCGATGCCGCAGCGGGCCTCGGTGACCGTCTCGCCGTCGATCTCCAGGATGAGGCGCAGCACACCGTGCGTGGAGGGGTGCTGGGGGCCCATGTTGACGACGATGCGCTCGTCGTCGGCGCGGACGGCGGTGCGGGCGACCTCGTCCCAGTCGCCGCCGGTGACCGTATATACGGTCCCCTCCGTCGTCTCCCTGGCGGAAGCGCGCGAAGTTGCGCTGTCGGTGTTCATCAGCTGTACGACCTCCGCTGGTCCGGAGCCGGGATCTGGGCGCCCTTGTACTCGACGGGGATGCCGCCGAGGGGGTAGTCCTTGCGCTGCGGGAAGCCCTGCCAGTCGTCCGGCATCATGATCCGGGTGAGGGCGGGGTGGCCGTCGAAGATCAGGCCGAAGAAGTCATAGGTCTCGCGCTCGTGCCAGTCGTTGGTCGGATAGACACTGACCAGCGACGGGATGTGCGGATCGCTGTCCGGGGCGGTGACTTCGAGGCGGATCAGCCGGCCGTGGGTGAGCGAGCGCAGGTGGTAGACGGCGTGCAGCTCGCGGCCCTTGTCGCCCAGGAAGTGGACGCCGCTGACGCCCGTACAGAGCTCGAAGCGCAGGGCCGGGTCGTCGCGCAGGGTGCGTGCCACGCGCAGGAGGTGCTCGCGTGCGATGTGGAAGGTGAGCTCGTCGCGGTCGACGACCGTCTTCTCGATGGCGTTCTCGGGGAGCAGGTCCTGCTCCTCCAGGGCGCCTTCGAGTTCGTCGGCCACCTCGTCGAACCAGCCGCCGTAGGGGCGGGAGGAGGCGCCCGGCAGGGTCACGGTGCGCACCAGGCCGCCGTAGCCGCTGGTGTCGCCGCCGTTGGCCGCACCGAACATGCCCTTGCGGACGCCGATGACGTCACCGGTGTCGTCGCGCTGGGCGGGCAGGCCGCCGTTCTCCGGCGCCTCGGGAGTACGGTCGTCGCTCACCGCAGCAGCCCCTTCATCTCAATGGTGGGCAGCGCCTTGAGGGCGGCCTCCTCCGCCTCGCGGGCGGCTTCCTCCGCGTTCACCCCGAGCTTGGAGCCCTGGATCTTCTGGTGGAGCTTGAGGATCGCGTCGATCAGCATCTCGGGCCGGGGCGGGCAACCGGGCAAATAGATATCGACCGGCACAATGTGGTCGACGCCCTGCACAATTGCATAATTGTTGAACATTCCGCCCGAGGACGCACAAACCCCCATGGAGATGACCCACTTGGGGTTGGGCATCTGGTCGTAGACCTGCCGCAGGACCGGGGCCATCTTCTGGCTGACCCGGCCCGCCACGATCATCAGGTCCGCCTGGCGCGGTGAGCCGCGGAAGACCTCCATACCGAAGCGGGCCAGGTCGTACCGGCCGGCGCCCGTCGTCATCATCTCGATGGCGCAGCAGGCCAGACCGAAGGTGGCGGGGAAGACGGACGCCTTGCGCACCCAGCCCGCGGCCTGTTCGACGGTGGTCAGCAGAAAGCCGCTCGGCAGTTTCTCTTCGAGTCCCATAGGTGCCCCTCAGCCCCTCAGTCCCATTCCAGGCCGCCGCGCCGCCACACATACGCGTAGGCGACGAAGACGGTGAGCACGAAGAGCAGCATCTCCACGAGCCCGAAGACCCCCAGGGCGTCGAAGGTGACGGCCCAGGGGTAGAGGAAGACGATCTCGATGTCGAAGACGATGAAGAGCATCGCCGTCAGGTAGTACTTGATGGGGAAGCGGCCGCCTCCGGCCGGCGTGGGCGTCGGTTCGATACCGCACTCGTACGCCTCAAGTTTCGCCCGGTTGTACCTTTTTGGGCCGATAAGCGTGGCCATGACCACGGAGAAGATCGCAAACCCAGCCCCTAGGGCGCCGAGCACGAGGATGGGCGCGTAGGCATTCACGCTCCTCGCTCCTTCCAGTCGTCCTTGACCGTTGGACCGCACACGGGCACCGCTGCCGCCCCTCGCCGCGCGAAGATCGCGCACATGTGAGGCAGTTCACAAGCCCGACAGCACCGCATCCTATGCCCGGTGGTCTGTGATCTGCGACACGGGGTACGCCAACGGCTTTGTGATCTCCACCACCTGACGAAGGATCATGAAGTCGGATGAGCAGTGATCTTCACACCCGAAGCGGCCGAGTGATCACAAGGCGTAGCATCCACTCCTGTTACCGCTGGTCGCAAGGGGTGCGGCACTATCAAGACATGGGCCCTACAGGCAAATTGGCGATGGACTCATTCGAGTGATAAGGGGTCGCGGCTCACTCGTGCGGGTGAGAGCTTCGCCGGAGGGTGGACCTGTGCACGCGTTCACGAACTCCGGACCGCCCCGGGGCCGACCCGGATCGGCTCGAAGTGATCTAGAACCAACTCCGGGCCGACCACCCCCGCCACCCCGCCCCCGCCCCGCTGATCACGGGCCGGTCACGGGACGGCCGACAGCTGGATACGAAGTGACCTGCGTCACAGGAAATCGTCACGGATTAAACCGGGCTTGGCCAACGGTGTGAACGGATGGTAGGCGACGGGCAATTCGGACTATTTATAAAAACCACATGATCACAGCCGTGATCACGCATGCCCGGATTGCCCGTTACGGCGTCAATAAGGGCTCAGAGGAGGCAGATTCGTCCGTCCCGACCGCAACTGTGGCGCAGCACACGTTTCTTGAAGGGAACCGTGAACCCCTGATAGCGGTTGTCCTCATGTCCCACACCGCTCACATACCCAGCCACCGGAAGCCCCGCCGCAGCGCCTCCAAGCTCGCGCTCCGTGCCGGAGTTGCCGGTGGCGTCCTCAGCACCATCGCGGTGGCAGGCGCCACAGGTCAGGCGCAGGCCGCCCAGCCGGTGACCGAGACCATCGAGATGCCCACGCTCACGACCGGGCTCGCGAGCACCGCCGCCGCTTCCGCCGAGGCCACCCAGCAGGTCGCCGCCGACCTCCAGCTGAAGGCCCAGCAGAACGCGGCCGCCTCCAGCGCCGCCAAGGTCGCCAAGAAGGCCAAGGCCGACGCTGACGCCAAGGCCGAGGCGGAGAAGAAGGTCAAGGCCGAGGCCGAGGCCAAGGCGAAGGAGGAGGCCGCCGCGCGCGCCTCCCGCTCCTCCGCGCGCACCACCCTGAGCACGTCGACCGGTGGCAGCAGCTCCGTCACCTCGTCCTCCACCGCGACGGGTTCGGCCGCCACCATCGTGAACTTCGCGCTGGCGCAGGTCGGCAAGGCGTACGTGTCGGGTGCCACGGGCTCCAGCGCGTACGACTGCTCGGGCCTCGTGCAGGCCGCGTACCGCCAGGTGGGCATCGACCTGCCGCGGGTCTCGCAGGACCAGTCGACCGCGGGCCGCCAGGTCTCGCTCTCCAACCTCCAGGCCGGCGACATCCTGTACTGGGGCGGCGCGGGCTCCGCGTACCACGTGGCGATCTACGTGGGCGGCGGCAAGTTCGTCGGTGCGCAGAACTCCTCGACCGGTGTGGTCGAGCGCGGCATGGACTGGGACCGGCCGACCGGCGCGGTCCGCGTTCTCTAGTCCTGGCGCTCACAGACGCGCAGAAGGGCCGGTGCTCCCCGGAGAGGGGGGCACCGGCCCTTCTGGCGATACGGGCCGGACGAGCCGTACGAGCGCGTACGGGACGCGCTCAGGCCTCCCTCAGGCCTTCCTCAGGCCTCCCTCAGGCCTTCCTCAGGCCTCCCTCAGGCCTTCCTCAGGGCCTCCCAGACCTTCTCAGACCTTGGGAGCCACCTCGGCAAGGCCGGATCAGTGATGATCCGGCCTTGAATGATCAAGCTTTGGGAGCCACCTTCGAGAGGCCGTTGATGATGCGGTCCATCGCGTCGCCGCCCGTGGGGTCGGTCAGGTTCGCGAGCATCTTCAGCGTGAACTTCATCAGCAGCGGGTGGGTCAGACCGCGCTGCGTCGCGATCTTCATGACCTTCGGGTTGCCGATGAGCTTCACGAAGGCGCGGCCCAGCGTGTAGTAGCCGCCGTAGGTGTCCTTGAGGATCTTCGGGTAGTTGTGCAGCGCCAGCTCGCGCTGGGCCGGGGTCGCGCGGGCGTGCGCCTGAACGATGACGTCCGCGGCGATCTGCCCCGATTCCATGGCGTATGCGATGCCCTCGCCGTTGAACGGGTTGACCAGGCCGCCCGCGTCGCCCACCAGCAACAGGCCCTTGGTGTAGTGCGGCTGACGGTTGAAGGCCATGGGGAGCGCGGCGCCGCGGATCGGGCCCGTCATGTTCTCGGGGGTGTAGCCCCAGTCCTCGGGCATCGAGGCGCACCAGGCCTTCAGGACCTCGCGCCAGTCCAGCTCCTTGAAGGAGTTGGAGGTGTTGAGCACGCCGAGGCCGACGTTGGAGGTCCCGTCGCCCATGCCGAAGATCCAGCCGTAGCCGGGCAGCAGCCGGTCCTCGCCGGGCCCGCGCCGGTCCCACAGCTCCAGCCAGGACTCCAGGTAGTCGTCGTCGTGGCGGGGCGACTGGAAGTACGTCCGTACGGCCACGCCCATCGGGCGGTCCTCGCGGCGGTGCAGACCCATCGCGAGGGAGAGCCGGGTGGAGTTGCCGTCGGCGGCGACGACGAGGGGCGCGTGGAGGGTGACTTCCCGCTTCTCCTCCCCGAGCTTGGCGTTGACGCCGGTGATGCGGCCGGTGCGGTCGTCGATGACGGGGCTGCCGACGTTGCACCGCTCGTACAGCCGCGCCCCGGCCTTCTGCGCCTGGCGGGCCAGCTGCTCGTCGAAGTCGTCGCGCTTGCGGACGAGTCCGTAGTCGGGGTAGCTGGCGAGCTCCGGCCAGTCCAGCTGGAGCCGGACGCCGCCGCCGATGATGCGCAGGCCCTTGTTCCGGAGCCAGCCGGCCTCTTCGGAGATGTCGATGCCCATGGCGACCAGTTGCTTGGTGGCCCGCGGGGTGAGCCCGTCGCCGCACACCTTCTCGCGCGGGAAGGCGGTCTTCTCCAGCAGCAGTACGTCGAGTCCGGCCTTGGCCAGGTAGTACGCGGTCGTGGATCCGGCGGGGCCGGCCCCGACGACGATCACATCCGCGGTGTGTTCGGAGAGGGGCTCGGTCACAGCGGGTTCTCCCGAAGACTCGATTTTGCGTGCCGGAAAGCACGGGACTTGTGCAGTCTATGGGTGGCTGTTGATCGTTATCGCGAAGGGTTGCCCCGCTATGAGCTTGTCCGAGGAGAAGTCCCTGCCGCCGTCCCTGCCGCCGTCCCTGCCGTCCCCGCCCGTCGTGCGCCTGCGTGTGCCGACCGAGGAGGACGCGTACGCGTGGCACGAGGTGTTCGACGACCCGGAGGTCATGGAGTTCCACGGGGGTGCGGCGGCGGAGCTGTCGGTGTACGAGGAGCTGACGGCGCGGCAGCGCAAGCACGACGCGGAGCGGGGGTTCTGCCTGTGGACCCTCCTTGGGGAGGACGACCAGGTGCTCGGCTTCACCGGGGCGCAGCCGTGGCCGCATGCGTGGGGGCCGGTGGGGGAGGTGGAGATCGGGTGGCGGCTGGCCCGGTCCGCGTGGGGCCAGGGGTACGCGACGGCCGCTGCCCGGGCCACTCTTGAGCGGGTGCGGGCGGCCGGGGTCGACCGTGTGGTGGCGATGGTGGACGCGCGGAACGCGCGGTCTGTGGCGGTAACGCGGCGGCTCGGGATGCGGCTTGCGGAGACGTTCGTTACGCCGGCGTCCGACCGGGAGGGGTATTGCTTCCGGCTGTCGCTGTGAGCGCGCCCGGATCGCCTCGGCCTCTGTCTGCGGGCCGGTGGAGGCTGGCCGCGCCCCGCGCCCCTGGGTCGCCTTGACCTGTGTCTGCGGGCCGGTGGGGCTGGTCGCGCCCCGCGCCCCCAAGACCGGCTTGCCCTTCGCCTGCGGGCCGGTGGGGGCTGAGTGCGCCGTTCCCCGCGCCCCTGAACCCCTGTGTGTCTGCGGGCCCTCTCGGGCTGAGCACGCCGTTCCCCGCGCCCCTAAGGGGCGGCGGAGCCGCAAATGTCACAGTCCCGCGCCCCTAAACCCCCGTGGGTGAACGTCTTTCGGCCAAGCTCGGGCCAACCCCCCCAGGGGCGCGGGGAACTGCGCGACCAGCCCAGCACGGCCCGCAGAGAAAAGACCGCACGACGCCACCCACTTCCCAAGGGCGCGGGGAACTGCGCACTCAGCCCCCACCGGCCCGCACCCCAGGGGCGCGGGGAACTGCGCGAGCAACCCCCACCGGCCCGCAGACACAGCCTCGTACGAAGGGCGCGGGCTCAGAAAACCGACAAGCCCGTCAGGGTCGTGAAGCGGTCCAGGGCCGCAACCCCCGCCACCGAGTTGCCCCGCGCGTCCAGCCCCGGGCTCCACACGCACAGCGTGCAGTGGCCGGGGACGACCGCCACGATTCCGCCGCCGACGCCGCTCTTGCCGGGGAGACCGACGCGGTACGCGAAGTCGCCCGCCGCGTCGTACGTCCCGCACGTCAGCATCACCGCGTTGATCTGCTTCGCCTCGCTGCGCGACAGCAGCCGCGAGCCGTCGGCGCGCAAGCCGTGGCGGGCCAGGAAACGGGCCGCCAGTGCCAGGTCCGCGCAGCTCATCTCGATGGCGCACTGCCAGAAGTAGTGGTCGAGGAGCGTGGGTACGTCGTTGGCGATGTTGCCGTACGAGGCCATGAAGTGGGCCAGGGCCGCGTTCCGGTCGCCGTGCGCCGCCTCCGACTCGGCCACCACCGCGTCGAAGGCGAGCTCCGGGTTGCCGGTCTCCTCCCTCAGGAACTCCAGCAGCTCGCTGCTGGCGTCACCCGTGAGGGTCTGGAGCCGGTCGGTGACGACCAGCGCGCCCGCGTTGATGAACGGATTGCGCGGGATCCCGTTCTCGTACTCCAGCTGGACGAGCGAGTTGAACGGGTTGCCCGACGGCTCGCGGCCGACGTGCTCCCAGAGGCTGTCGCCGCCGCGCGCGAGCGCCAGGGCGAGCGTGAAGACCTTGGTGATCGACTGCGCGGAGAACGGCCGCTGCCAGTCCCCCACCCCGTACACCTTGCCTTCGAGGTCGGCCACGGCCATCCCGAAGCGGGACGGGTCGACGTCGGCGAGGGCGGGGATGTAGGCGGCGGGGGTGCCGCGCCCCACGAGGGGCGCGACGTCGTCCGCGATCTGGTGGAGGACGGCCTGGTAGTCCACGGTGGTGTGCTGCTCGCCGGGTTACTGGGGCTTGCGGCCGCGGTGCAGCGCCACCACACCACCGGTGAGGTTGCGCCAGGCGACCTTGGACCAGCCGGCCCGCTGGAGCCGCGCGGCGAGCGCGGGCTGGTCGGGCCAGGCGCGGATGGACTCGGCGAGGTAGACGTACGCGTCCGGGTTGGACGACACGGCCGTGGCGACCGGCGGCAGCGCCCGCATCAGGTACTCGCTGTAGACCGTACGGAACGGCTTCCAGGTCGGCTGCGAGAACTCGCAGATGACCACGCGCCCGCCGGGACGCGTCACCCGGAACAGCTCGCGCAGGGCCGCGTCGGTGTCCTGTACGTTGCGCAGCCCGAAGGAGATGGTGACGGCGTCGAAGGTGTCGTCCTTGAACGGGAGCGCGGTCGCGTCCCCGGCCGTGAACGGCAGGTGCGGGTGGCGCCCCTTGCCCACCTTCAGCATCCCGATGGAGAAGTCGCACGGGACGACGTACGCACCGGTGGCGGCGAAGGGGAGCGACGAGGTGGCCGTGCCGGCGGCGAGGTCCAGGACCTTCTGGGCGGGGCGCGCGTCGACCGCCTTCGCGACCTCCTTGCGCCACAGCCGGGACTGGCCGAGCGAGAGCACGTCATTGGTGAGGTCGTAGTTCGCGGCGACGTCGTCGAACATCGTGGCGACTTCGTGCGGCTGCTTGTCCAGAGTTGCGCGGGTCACCCCTTCATTGTGCCCCCGGGTCTCCGCCCCGCCGCCCACGCCCCCCGTCTGCGGCCAGGTGGGGGTTGCTCGCGCAGTCCCCCGCGCCCCTGGGGTGCGGGCCGGTGGGGGCTGAGTGCACCCCTTCCCGAAACTCTCCGAGGGCTGTCGTTCGTCTGCGGGCCGTGCTGGGT
>NZ_JBHWUR010000063.1:29269-44801 GCF_042737755.1 Streptomyces sp. NPDC059994 | reverse complement strand
GTTGGGGGGGGGTGGGGTGGGTGGGGCGGGTGGTGTGCCGGGCCCGCCCCTACCCTATTCTTTGCGGGGGTGGGGGAGGTTCCCGGGGGCTTCGCCCCCGGACCCCGTTGCGGGACCTGCGGCCCCCGCACCCCGCTTCGGGGCTCCACCCCGGCCCCCTGTTCGTCTGCGGGCGCGGCCCGTGTGCCCACCCTCCCCCAAGCTCTCAAGGAGCAGGGGCCCCCACGCCCTTGCGGAACGCCTGCCCACGCGGCGGCGGCGGGGGGAAAGGGAGGCCGGGGGATCAGCCCGGGGCCGTGACGTCGATGGAGTAGCGGACGTCGATGGAGTAGCGGGCCATGCGTTCGCCGACACCGTCGAGGGAGGCGGCGGCGAAGACCACCGCCGGGGCCGCCGGGGCCGGCTGGACCGGCTGGACCGGCTGGACCGGCTCCAGGGTCATCTCGGCCGCCGCCTCGAACACCTCGTCCTTGGCGCCGAAGTGGTGGTGGACGAGCGCCACGTCCACGTCGGCCGCCTTGGCGGTGCCGCGTACGGACGTCTTGTCGTAGCCGCGCCGGGCGAACTCCGCGCGGGCCGCCTCCAGGATCCGCCCCGCCCCGGGGCCGCTGTCGGCCTCGGCGTGCGACGGACGGCCCCGGCGGCACGGGGCGGACACCGAAGCCGTGCCGGTCACCGGCGCACCTTCGAGGCGAGGTGCAGCCGGGTGAAGGCGAGGGCCTCCGCGAGGTCGGCCTCGCGTTCGGCCGCGGACATGGCCCGGCGGGTGTTGACCTCGATGACGACGTGCCCGTCGAAGCCGGTGCGGGCCAGGCCCTCCAGGAGCTCGGCGCACGGCTGGTTGCCCCGGCCGGGCACCAGGTGCTCGTCCTTGGCCGAGCCCTTGCCGTCGGCGAGGTGGACGTGGGCGAGCCGGTCGCCCATGCGGTCGACGAGGGCCATCGCGTCGGTGCGGGCGGTCGCGGCGTGCGAGAGGTCGACCGTGAAGTGCCGGTAGTCGTCCTTGGTGACGTCCCAGTCGGGTGCGTACGCGAGCATCTCCCGGTCGCGGTAGCGCCACGGGTACATGTTCTCGACGGCGAATCGTACGTCCGTCTCGTCCGCCATCCGCCAGATACCGGTGACGAAGTCGCGGGCGTACTGGCGCTGCCAGCGGAACGGCGGGTGCACCACCACGGTGGAGGCGCCCAGCTTCTCGGCCGCGGCTCTCGCCCGTTGCAGCTTCACCCAGGGGTCGGTCGACCAGACCCGCTGGGTGATCAGCAGACAGGGGGCGTGAACGGCCAGGATCGGCACCTGGTGGTAGTCGGAGAGGCGGCGCAGGGCGTCGATGTCCTGGCTGACCGGGTCGGTCCAGACCATGACCTCGACGCCGTCGTACCCCAGGCGTGCGGCGATCTCGAAGGCCGTCGCCGTCGACTCCGGATAGACCGAAGCCGTCGACAGGGCGACCTTCGCATCCGGGATGCGCACTACTGGTTCTGCCACGGAGACAGCGTACGGGCACCCACAAGAGGGGCCGCGAGGGGACCGTCCACCTGGCCGGAACCCTTCGCCCGCACCGGGCTCGCCGCCCCCGTCAGCACACCGTCATCCCGCCGGCAGCTGGTCCAGGTGGCGCAGGATCACGCCCTCGCGCAACGCCCACGGGCAGATCTCCAGCTCCTCCACCCCGAACAGGTCCATCGCCCCCTCGGCCACCAGCGCCCCCGCGAGCAGCTGGCGCGCCCGGCCCTCGGAGACGCCCGGCAGCGTGGCGCGCTGCTCGGTGGTCATCGCGGCGAGCTTGGGCACCCACTCCTCCAGCGACTTGCGGCTCAGGGTGCGCTGCACGTACACGCCCTCGGTGGAGCGGGCGGCGCCCGCGATCCTGGCGAGCTGCTTGAAGGTCTTGGAGGTGGCGACCACGTGGTCCGGGGAGCCGGTGCGGGCGAACTCGCCGACCGTACGGGCGATCTGCGCGCGTACGTGGCGGCGCAGCGCCCGTACGTCGGAGGGGTCCGGCGGGTCGCCGGGCAGCCAGGCCCCCGTCAGCCGGCCGGCGCCCAGCGGCAGCGAGACGGCCGCGACGGGCTCCTCGTCGATCCCGTACGCGACCTCCAGGGAGCCGCCGCCGATGTCCAGGAGCAGCAGTTTCCCGGCGGACCAGCCGTACCAGCGGCGGGCCGCGAGGAAGGTGAGGCGGGCCTCCTCCTCGCCGGAGAGGACACCGAGGTCGACGCCGGTCTCCTCCTTGACCCGGGCGATCACCAGGTCCGCGTTGCTGGCCTCGCGCACCGCGGAGGTGGCGAACGGAAGCATTTCCTCGACGCCCTTGTCCTCGGCCGCGATCAGCGCGCCGCTGACCGTGGTCACCAGCCGGTCGACGCCTTCCGGTCCGATCGCACCGCCCCCGTCGAGGAGCTCGGCGAGCCTCAGCTCGGCCTTGTGCGAGTACGCGGGCAGCGGCGCGGCACCGGCGTGCGCGTCCACCACCAGCAGATGAACCGTATTCGACCCCACATCGAGGACTCCGAGTCTCATGGGCTGAACGCTACTGCCGTCGCGGACATACGCTTGTCCCGTGCCAAAGACGAAAAAGGCGAAGCCGGGCAAAGCCAAGGCCCCCAGAACCCCCAAGCAGCGAGCGGACGAGCAGGGGGTCGATTTCGCGCGCGCGTGGGTCGAGTTCCCGGACCCCGCCGACGACGAACAGGTCTTCCGCTGCGACCTGACCTGGCTGACCTCGCGGTGGACCTGCATCTTCGGCAGCGGCTGCCAGGGCATCCAGGCGGGCCGCGCCGACGACGGCTGCTGCACGCTCGGCGCGCACTTCTCGGACAAGGACGACGAGAAGCGCGTGGCGGGGCACGTGGCGCGGCTCACGCCGGAGCTGTGGCAGTTCCACGACGAGGGCACGCAGAGCGGCTGGGTCCAGCTCGACGAGGACGGCGAGCGGCAGACCCGCAGGTGGGAAGGTTCCTGCATCTTCCAGAACCGGCCCGGGTTCGCGGGCGGCGCGGGCTGCTCGCTGCACATCCTGGCGCTCAAGGAGGGCAAGGAGCCGCTGGAGACCAAGCCGGACGTCTGCTGGCAGCTGCCGGTGCGGCGTACGTACGACTGGATCGACCGGCCGGACGAGACGCGTGTGCTCCAGATCTCGATCGGTGAGTACGACCGGCGCGGCTGGGGTCCGGGCGGCCACGACCTGCACTGGTGGTGCACCTCGGCGACCTCGGCGCACGGCGCGGGCGAGCCGGTCTATGTGACCTACCGGCCGGAGCTGACCGAGCTGATGGGCAAGAAGGCGTACGACGTGCTCGTGGGCCTGTGCGAGGCGCGGCTCGCGTCCTCGCTGCCGCTGGTGGCACCGCACCCGGCGGACCCGGCCCGCTGACGGCCGTACCGGCGGCGCACTCATGACAGCTGCTCCGACGGCGCCGTGCCGCTCGGGGTGTCCGGCGGCGAGGACGGGTCCGTCGGGGTCGGGGACTGAGAGGTCGGGGTGGGCGTCGGGCTGGTCGGCGTCGGGGAGGCGGGCGGCGTCGGTGTCGTCGGCGGGGTCGGGTCCGGCGAGGACGGCGTGCCGGGGTCGGGCGAGGCGGGCGGGATGGCCCGTGTCCCCTGCCCGGTCCCGGTGATCCGTACGACCGCGCCCGAGGGCCGCAGGGCCACCCGGGCCGACCACGGGCCGCGCGGTTCGCGCGCGTGGTTGACGGAGACGTACACGGATACGTTTCCGCCCGCCTCCAGCGTCCCGCCCGTGCTGCTGAAGACGAGCCAGGGCGCGTTCGTCCCCAGCGACCAGCTCACCGGGGCGTCACCGGTCGCGGTGAGCGTGAGGACCGTGACGCCGCCCTGCGAGCGGGCCGAGACGGTGACGTCGCCGGGGCTCGTCGGGCCGGCCGAGCCCGGGCTGACGACCTCCACGGAGACGTCGGCGGGGGCGCGGCTGCCCGCGGTGACGCGGGGGTCGGGGCCGGTGCGGGCGTTGCCCGCGTTCTGGTAGCGCTCGTACGGAAGCCCCTCAAGCGCGGAGCTGTCGGCCTCGCTGGCGGTGACCTTGGTGCCGTCGTGGGACTCGCCGGTCGCGGGGGCGCCCCGGTAGGCGGCCCAGAGCGCGAAGGCGGGCGCGGCGACGACCGTGGCCACCACCGTGGTCGTCACGGCACGCGCGCGCAGCCGGTCCCGGCGGGCGGCGCGGTCCTTGGGGTCCATCGGGAAGCCGGACCGGTCGAAGCGGGGCGCGCCGGCGCGGGTCCTGGGCACGTGGAGCATCGCCGCGTACGCGGCCGCGAGCGGCGCCTCGGCCAGCGGCAGCGCGTCCGGGGTGACCGAGGAGCCCGGCCAGGGCCCGGCGGCCCCGGCGCGCTCGGCGGCGCGGCGGCAGCGCGGGCAGTCGTCGACGTGCCGGACCAGCTCGCGGCGCAGGGCCGCCGAGAGCAGCACCTGGTGGTCGCCGGTGAGCCGGGCTACCGACGGGCAGCCGCCGGTCTCGACGACGGCGAGCGCGGCCCGGGTCCGCTCGATTTCACAGGCGCCCGCGGCGAGCAGTTCGCGGGCGGCCGGGTAGCTCATGCCGAGGACGGAGGCGACCTCGCGGGGGCCCAGCTGGTGGCGGACGGCGAGCTCCAGGGCCTCGCGCTGCTCGGGGCTGGTGCCGGCGGCCTCGGGCCAGGCGAGCAGGGCCAGCTCGCGGCGCCGCCGCTCGGCCTCCTCGGCCGCGACGGGGGCCGAGGTGCTCTGCTCGCACGCCTGCGGGCGGCCGGTGTGGGCGCCCTTGCGGCCGCGTTTGCGCTCGGCGAGCTTGCGCAGACAGGACCAGCGTGCGAGCGCGTACAGCCAGGCCTTGCGCTCGGCCTCGGTCTCGGGGCAGCGCGCGTGCTGCCGCTCGGAGACGGCGAGGACGTCGCCGAGGACGTGGACGGCCTCCTCGTGGTCGCAGAGCACGGACAGGCAGTACGTGAACAGGCCGTCGAGATACGCCTCGTAGCGCGCCGGCGGGCGCTGGGTCAACGTCCTGGGCGCACGGCGCTGCGCCCGGTGTGCGCCGGTGGTGTGCGTGGGGTGATCCAGACCGCTGCTCTTCACCCGGCGAAGGTAGGCGCAGGATCCCGGGTCCTTAGCGCCCCTTGAGCACATTTACTCCTTACGGGTGAAGGTATCCCTCAAAAGGGGACAGGAACCCGGTCTTCCGGTGCGGAAGCTTGCCTTCCCCGGCGCGGAACGCTGCCTTCCCCCCTGTGGGGGAACGGCTTTCAGTCGTGGACGCGCCGCCGCCCAGCCCCCGAGGGCCCGCCGCCCGGAGGCGCTGTCAGTGGTCGCCGCTACGGTGACGCCATGGCTACCCGTACGAAATCCGCGAAGGACCGGCCGTCCTACCGCTGCACCGAATGCGGCTGGACGACCGCCAAGTGGCTCGGCCGCTGCCCCGAGTGCCAGGCGTGGGGAACGGTCGAGGAGTACGGCGCGCCCGCTGTGCGCACCACGTCGGCGGGCCGGGTCTCCACCGCCGCGGTGCCGATCGGCCAGGTGGACGCCCGCCAGGCCACCGCGCGCTCGACCGGCGTCGACGAGCTGGACCGCGTCCTGGGCGGCGGGCTCGTCCCGGGCGCGGTGGTGCTGCTCGCGGGCGAGCCGGGCGTCGGCAAGTCCACGCTGCTGCTCGACGTCGCCTCCAAGGCGGCCGGCGAGGAGCACCGCACGCTGTATGTGACGGCCGAGGAGTCCGCGAGCCAGGTCCGGCTGCGCGCCGACCGGATCAACGCGCTCAACGACCATCTGTATCTGGCGGCCGAGACGGACCTCTCCGCGGTCCTCGGCCATCTGGACGCGGTCAAGCCGTCCCTGCTCGTCCTCGACTCCGTCCAGACCGTGGCCTCCCCGGAGATCGACGGCGCGCCGGGCGGCATGGCCCAGGTGCGCGAGGTGGCGGGCGCGCTGATCCGCGCCTCCAAGGAGCGCGGGATGGCGACGCTGCTCGTCGGCCACGTCACCAAGGACGGCGCGATCGCGGGACCCCGCCTCCTGGAACACCTGGTGGACGTCGTCCTGTCCTTCGAGGGCGACCGCCACGCGCGCCTGCGCCTGGTGCGCGGCGTGAAGAACCGGTACGGGGCGACGGACGAGGTCGGCTGCTTCGAACTACACGACGAGGGCATCACGGGCCTGGCCGACCCGTCGGGCCTGTTCCTCACCCGGCGGGACGAACCGGTGCCGGGCACCTGTCTGACGGTGACCCTGGAGGGCCGCAGGCCCCTGGTGGCCGAGGTCCAGGCCCTCACCGTCGACTCCCAGATCCCCTCCCCCCGCCGCACCACGTCGGGCCTGGAGACCTCCCGGGTCTCGATGATGCTGGCGGTCCTGGAGCAGCGCGGGCGGATCAGCGCGCTGGGCAAGCGCGACATCTACAGCGCGACGGTCGGCGGCGTGAAGCTCTCCGAGCCCGCTGCGGACCTGGCGATCGCCCTCGCGCTGGCGTCGGCGGCGAGCGATACCCCGCTGCCGAAGAACCTGGTGGCGATCGGTGAGGTGGGGCTCGCGGGCGAGGTCAGAAGGGTGACGGGCGTCCAGCGCCGGCTCGCCGAAGCCCACCGCCTGGGCTTCACGCACGCGCTGGTGCCGTCCGACCCGGGGAAGGTCCCGGCGGGTATGAAGGTCACGGAAGTCGCCGACATGGGGGACGCGCTCCGGGTGCTGCCCCGCGGGCGTCGCGCGGACGCCCCACGGGGGGAGGAAGAGCGCCGGTAGACTTTGCCGTCGAACGTCTGCGACCGGAGGAGTGCAGTGGCAGCCAACGACCGGGCAGCGGGATCCGGCAAGTCCGGCACAGGCTCCGGCAACGAAGTACTGATGCGTGCCGCGCTGAGCGCCGTCGCGCCCGGAACCGCACTCCGCGACGGCCTGGAGCGCATCCTCCGGGGCAACACGGGCGGCCTGATCGTCCTCGGCCTCGACAAGACGGTCGACTCGATGTGTACGGGCGGCTTCGTCCTGGACGTCGAGTTCGCCGCGACTCGGCTGCGCGAGCTGTGCAAGCTGGACGGCGCGCTGGTCCTGGACAAGGACATCACCAAGATCCACCGGGCCGGGGTGCAGCTGGTCCCGGACGCGGGCATCCCCACGGACGAGACCGGCACCCGCCACCGCACGGCGGACCGGGTCTCCAAGCAGTGCAACTACCCGGTGGTCTCGGTCTCCCAGTCCATGCGCCTGATCGCGCTGTACGTGAACGGGGAGCGCCGGGTCCTGGAGGAGTCGGCGGCGATCCTCTCGCGCGCGAACCAGGCGCTGGCGACGCTGGAGCGCTACAAGCTCCGCCTGGACGAGGTGGCGGGCACGCTCTCCGCCCTCGAAATCGAGGACCTGGTGACGGTCCGGGACGTGACGGCGGTGGCCCAGCGCCTGGAGATGGTGAGACGTATCGCCACGGAAATCGCCGAGTACGTGGTGGAGTTGGGCACGGACGGCCGGCTGCTCTCGCTCCAGCTGGACGAGCTGATCGCGGGCGTCGAGCCCGAGCGCGAGCTGGTGGTCCGGGACTACGTGCCCGAGCCCACGGCGAAGCGCTCGCGCACGGTGCCGGAGGCGCTGACGGAGCTGAACGAGCTCACCCACGCGGAGCTCCTGGAACTCCCCATAGTGGCGCGGGCGCTGGGCTACAGCGGCTCCCCCGAGACGCTGGACTCCGCGGTCTCCCCCCGCGGCTACCGCCTCCTGGCCAAGGTCCCCCGCCTCCCCGGCGCGATCATCGAACGCCTGGTGGAGCACTTCGGCGGCCTCCAGAAGCTCCTGGCCGCGTCGGTGGACGACCTCCAGACGGTGGACGGCGTCGGCGAGGCGCGGGCGCGGAGCGTCCGGGAAGGCCTGTCCCGCTTGGCGGAGTCGTCGATCCTGGAGCGTTACGTCTAGCTCCGCCGGGGTGCGGTGATTTCGTCTGCGGGCGGTGGGTGGCTGCTCGCGCCGTTCCCCGCACCCCTTCTCGGCCCGGGATTCGCCCGCGGGCCGGCGGGGGCTGAGCGCGCCGTTCCCCGCGCCCCTTCATGCCCGGTGTTCGCCCGCGGGCCGGCGGGGGCTGAGCGCGCCGTTCCCCGCACCCCTTAGGGGGATGGGGGTGTCCAGCGCGGACGGGTCAGGTTCAGGGGGCCCGGCCAAGATTCAGCCCCTCCGGAGTTTGGGGAGGCGGGGGCAGGGAGCGAAGCTCCCGCCCCTTCAGGGGCGCGGGGAACTGCGCGACCAGCCACAGGGGCCCTGCAGACGAAGGGGGTCCGGGGCGAAGCCCCGAAGCGGGGGCGGGGGCGCAGCCCCGGTGGGGGTGCCGGGGGGGGGGGCGGAGCCCCCGTGAGCGGGGTGCAGGGGCCGCAGGCCCCGCGAAGGGGTGCAGGGGGCGGAGCCCCCGCAAGCGGGTGCGGGGGCGCAGCCCCACCCGGGGTCCGGGGCGCAGCCCCACCCACGGCCCGGGGCGCAGCCCCGCCCGGGGTCCGGGGGGCGCAGCCCCGCCCGGGGTCCGGGGGGCGCAGCCCCGCCCGGGGTCCGGGGGGCGCAGCCCCCGAGAGATCGCCTCAACCACCCACCCACCCCCGGAGGGTTTAGGTGAAGGGGCGGGGTGGGGCTAGTCCTTCGTCAAAGAGAACGGCGCTCGCGCCACCGGCAGCCCCGTCGCCTGCACCTCGAAGAGGTACGTCCCGGGAGCCGGCCCCCCCGGCGCCGGCGTCGCGCACCGCGCCGCGCTCCGCGCCCGGTCCCACGCCACGATGTGCGTGATCGTCGCATTGCCCGGCACCTGGTACAGCGCGCTCCCCGACCCGCTCGGGCAGTCGTCCGACGCCCATACCTTGCTGTCGCCGGAGTCCGTCACCACGAGCACCGCGCCCTTGGGCCCGAGGTCCGCCTTGCAGGTGGAGGCCGTCGTGTTCTGGACGGAGATCTCGACCCGCGGCTTCTCCCCGGGCGCGTACATGTTCTTCATGCTCCGGACCGTCAGCTTCAGCTGACCCGGCGCGCAGACCGGCAGCGAGGACCCCGCGGGCACCTGTCGCGCCGTACCGCCGTCGGAGGAGCCGCCGCCGACGGCGCCCGCGCCCCCTCCGGACGCCGAACCCCCGCCGTCCGCGCCCCCGTTGCCCGCGCCGTCGGACGAACCGCCCGCACCGCCGCCGGACGACGAACCTGCGGTCGAGCCGGAGGAGGACGAGGCGGAGCCGCCGGGGGACTCGTCACGGCCGCCCGGGGCCGTACTGATCGCCGGCCCCGAGCTCCCGGGTCCCGGCGTGATCGAGGGGGCCGGGTGGGCGCCCTTGTCGTTGCCGCTGCCCTTACTGCCGCCTCCGCCACCGGAACTGACGGCCCATAGGATCACCACCGCGAGCAGCGCGAGCAAGGACAGCGCGACTGCCCTCCGTCGCCAGTAGATGGAGGAGGGAAGCGGCCCGACCGGATTGCGCAGAGATCCCACGGGCGAAACTCTACGAGAGTTCCGCACCAACTCCCGCCCCACCCGCCGCTCACCTTCCGCAACTTTTCCGGATCATCATTCCGGAGGGCGATGTTCCATACTGTCCGTCACCATGGATAGCGATCTCTACCGCGACATCACCGACTTCGCCCACGACAACCCCTCGTGGCTGCAGCACCTCGTCGAGCTCTGGACGGAGGTGGGGCTGATCCTGTTCGGCGTGCTGTTCGTCGTCTGCTGGTGGCGGGCGCGCCGGGCCGGTCCGACGGCGATGGCGCTGGCCCTGCTCGCCCCGCTGGCGACCGCCGCCGCGTACATCGCCAGCGAGGCGGTCAAGTCGCTGGTGGACGAGGAGCGCCCGTGCCGCGCGGTCAAGGGCGCCGCCGCCTCCCTGATCACCTGCCCGGCCAACGGCGACTGGTCCTTCCCGTCCAACCACGCCACCATCGCGGGCGGCGCGGCCGTCGCGCTCGCGCTGGCCTGGCCGCGCATCTGGGCGCTGACCGTGCCGATGGCGCTGCTCATGGCGTTCTCGCGGGTGTACGTGGGCGTGCACTACCCGCACGACGTGGCGGTGGGCCTGCTGCTCGGCACGGCCGTCGCGTTCTTCATGGCCAAGGCCGGTACGCGCCCGGTGCGCTCGCTGGTCGAGTCGATGCGGGCGAGCGGCAACGGCGCCGCGGTCTGGCTGACCGGGCCGGGCGCGCCCCTGCACGCCCGCCGCTGAGCGGCCCGCCGTGCCCGCCGCACCCCCGTTCCGTGCCAGGATCGGGGGTGCGATGACGACGATGCCGACGACCGACCCCGACACGGTCTCCCCCGACGCTCTCCACACCCCCGTCCTCGGGTGGTTCGACCAGTACGCGCGCGACCTGCCCTGGCGCCGCCCCGAGGCCGGTGCCTGGGGGGTGATGGTGAGCGAGTTCATGCTCCAGCAGACGCCCGTGAGCCGGGTGCTCCCGGTGTACGAGCAGTGGCTGGCCCGCTGGCCGCGCCCGGCCGACCTGGCCGCCGACGCGCCGGGCGAGGCCGTGCGCGCCTGGGGGCGGCTCGGCTACCCGCGCCGCGCGCTGCGGCTGCACGGGGCCGCCGTGGCGATAACGGAACGGCACGGCGGTGACGTCCCCAGTGACCACGCCCGGCTGCTCGCGCTGCCCGGCATCGGCGAGTACACGGCGGCGGCCGTCGCCTCCTTCGCGTACGGGCAGCGGCACGCGGTCCTGGACACCAACGTCCGCCGGGTCCTCGCGCGGGCCGTCACCGGCGTCCAGTACCCGCCGAACGCCACCACCGCCGCCGAGCGGCACCTCGCCCGCGCGCTGCTGCCCGACGACGAGGCCCGCGCGGCCCGCTGGGCGGCCGCCTCGATGGAGCTGGGCGCGCTGGTGTGCACGGCCAGGAACGAGGACTGCGGGCGGTGCCCGATCGCCGCGCGCTGCGCCTGGCACATGGCCGGGAAGCCCGCGCACGACGGGCCGCCGCGCCGCGGCCAGACGTACGCCGGGACCGACCGCCAGGTGCGCGGCAAGCTGCTCGCGGTGCTGCGGGAGGCGGTGGATCCCGTACCGCAGGCGGCGCTGGACGCGGTGTGGCACGAACCGGTGCAGCGGGCCCGCGCACTGGACGGGCTGGTCGCGGACGGACTGGTGGAGCCACTCGCGGGCGGGGTGTACCGGCTGCCGCTGACCTGACCGGACTCCCGCCCCGCCCGAGTGTCACGGCCGACCGTTACGGCCGACCGTTACGGCCGACTGTCACAGCTGACTGTCATGACCGACCGTCACGGGGCGGGAACACCCGGTCCAGCGACCCCAGTTGACCAGGGCCGCGCCGCTTTCGGATAGCTCTCCGTCACCGCGGGGACACGCCCGTACCCCTTGAAAACACGGGTCAAACCTCTGCTGTTACACAACCGATGGCTCACCGTGCGCCCCCCGACGGCTGCTCCGCACAGGCCCGTGACAACGGCTCCGTAGCTTCAGTCAGGTAAGTGGGACAGGCAGGGAAGTCACGGGGACGGAGGCGGTTGGGTATGGCGCACGGCGAGGTGCTCGAGTTCGAAGAGTACGTACGCACCCGGCAGGAGGCCCTGCTGCGCAGCGCCCGGCGGCTGGTTCCGGACCCGGTGGACGCGCAGGACCTGCTGCAGACCGCCCTGGCCCGTACGTACGGCCGCTGGGACGGCATCGCCGACAAGGCGCTCGCCGACGCGTACCTGCGCCGCGTGATGATCAACACGCGGACCGAGTGGTGGCGCGCACGCAAGCTCGAAGAGGTACCCACCGAGCAGCTGCCGGACGCGCGCATCGAGGACGGCTCCGAGCAGCGCGCCGACCGCGCCCTCCTGATGGACGTACTGAAAGTCCTCGCGCCCAAGCAGCGCAGCGTCGTGGTGCTGCGACACTGGGAGCAGATGAGCACGGAGGAGACCGCCGCGGCCCTCGGGATGTCGGCGGGTACCGTCAAGAGCACGCTGCACCGGGCACTGGCCCGGCTCCGGCAGGAGCTGGAGAGCCGCGAGCTGGACTTCCACGCCCTCGGCGACGCCGAGGGACGTGACGGCCGGGTGGGCCGTCAGGCCGACCGCCGGGTCGGCCGCAACGAGCGCGACGAAAAGGGGCGGGAGCGGTGCGCGGCCTAGGCAGGGGCAGCGGGGGCGTACTGGCGGCGGGAACCACGGCGATGGCCGGGCTCGCCGCCTTCGGCCTGCTCGCGGCGGGATGCTCGACGGGCGGTACGGGGACGCGCGACGAGGGCGAGGCGCACACCGACAAGGTCGCGGGCCACGCCTCGCCGACGCCGACCGCGACGGCCGAGGCACCCTTCAAGAAGGTCAACGCCGTACGGCTACTCAAGGCCGACCCCAAGGTCAGCGAGCGCGTGAAGGCGGATCTGAAGCCCTGTGTGAAGGACGAGTACCCGATCGACGTCTCGTACGGCCATATCACCGGCGCCACCGGCCAGGACGTCGTGGTGAACGTGATGACCTGCGGAGATGCCGTGGGGCTCGGCTCCTATGTGTACCGCGAGGACGGCTCCTCGTACGACAATGTCTTCACCTCCGAGGAAGCGCCGGTCTACGCGGAGATCGACCGGGGCGACCTGGTGGTGACCCGTCAGATGTACGCCAAGGGCGACAAGCCGGCGTTCGCCTCCAGTGAGATCGTGACGACCTACCGCTGGTCGGGCACGAAGTTCACCAAGCACGACCAGGTGGAGAACGACTTCAGCAAGGCGGTCGGCAACGACGAGGGCACCGAGGCGCCCGTGCCGGCCTCGCCCTGACCGCCGCATCCGTACGTAACAGCGCAAGCGCACGCCGAGGAACTGAGAGCAGCACGATGGCCGAGACCCATGTCCTGTTCGTCGAGGACGACGACGTCATCCGTGAAGCCACCCAGCTCGCGCTGGAGCGCGACGGCTTCACCGTGACCGCCATGCCCGACGGGCTCTCCGGCCTGGAGGCGTTCCGCGCCGACCAGCCGGACATCGCGCTGCTCGACGTGATGCTCCCGGGCCTGGACGGCGTCAGCCTGTGCCGCCGTATCCGCGACGAGTCGACCGTCCCCGTGATCATGCTGTCCGCGCGCGCGGACTCGATCGACGTGGTCCTCGGTCTGGAGGCGGGCGCGGACGACTATGTGACCAAGCCGTTCGACGGGGCCGTGCTCGTCGCCCGGATCCGTGCCGTGCTGCGGCGCTTCGGGCACGCGGGCGGGCCCGGCGCGGGCGCGGCCGAGACGGGCGGGGACCCGGAGGGCGGGATGCTCGCCTTCGGCGACCTGGAGGTCGACACCGAGGGCATGGAGGTCCGCAAGGGCGGTGAGACCGTCGCCCTCACCCCGACCGAGATGCGGCTGCTCCTGGAGTTCTCGTCGGCGCCCGGTACCGTGCTCTCCCGCGACAAGCTCCTTGAGCGGGTGTGGGACTACGGGTGGGGCGGTGACACGCGCGTGGTGGACGTCCATGTGCAGCGGCTGCGTACGAAGATCGGGCAGGATCGGATCGAGACCGTGCGTGGCTTCGGCTACAAACTGAAGGCGTGAGCGCGGGCGTGGGCACGGGCGTGGGCTCGGGCGTGGGTTGGGGTGCGGGTTGGGGTGCGGGGTCGGGTGCGCCTGCGGGTTCGAGTGCGGGTTCGGGTTCGGGTGAGGCGTGGGTGAGGGGCGCGTGAGGCGGCCCACCCTGCGGACGGGCGTCCGCTGGAAGATCAGTATCGCCATCACCGCCGTCGGTGCGCTGACCGTGATGGCGCTCAGCCTCGTCGTGCACAACGCGGCGCGCGTCTCGATGCTCGACAACGCGCGCGACCTCCAGCTCGACCGCGTGCTGTTCGCACAGCGCATCTACGAGACGAGCAAGCAGACGCGGTTCGGCGCGAAGCTCAACGACCCGGCGCTGCCGGCCGATCTGAAGGCCAAGACGGACCGGGGCCGCAAGGCCACGTCCGTCCAGGAGCCGAAGGGCGGCGTGCCGGACATCTGGGCGGCCGTGCCGGTGGGCAACGGCGACATCCTGTCCCTGCACAGCACGTTCACCGACCGCAGCTCCAATGTCATCTCGGACCTGGACCGGGCCCTGGTCATCGGCTCTGTGGCGGTCGTGTTCGGCGGGTGCGCGCTCGGCATCCTGATCGGCGGGCAGATCTCGCGGCGGCTGCGGAAGGCCGCGGCGGCGGCGACGAAGGTGGCCGAGGGGCATACGGACGTACGCGTACGGGACGCGATCGGCGGGGTCGTACGCGACGAGACGGATGAGCTGGCGCGGGCGGTCGACGCGCTGACGGACGCGTTGCAGGAGCGGCTGGAGGCGGAGCGCCGGGTCACGGCGGACATCGCGCACGAGTTGCGTACGCCGGTGACGGGGCTGCTGACGGCGGCCGAGCTGCTGCCGCCGGGGCGGCCGACGGAGCTCGTACGCAACCGGGCGCAGGCGATGCGGACGCTGGTGGAGGACGTACTGGAGGTCGCCCGGCTGGACAGCGCGTCCGAGCGGGCGGAGCTCCAGGAGATCGCGCTCGGCGAGTTCGTGAGCCGGCGGGTGGCGGTGCTGGATCCCGAGGTGACGGTACGGGTCGTCCACGAGTCGTGGGTGAACACGGATCCGCGCCGTCTTGAGCGGATCCTGGGGAATCTGCTGGGGAACGCGGCGAAGCACGGGGCGGGGCCGGTGGAGGTCACTGTGGAGGGCCGCGTGGTGCGCGTCCGCGACCACGGTCCCGGCTTCCCGGAGGCGCTGCTGCGGGAGGGGCCGAGCCGCTTCCGCACGGGCAGCAGTGACCGGGCGGGCCACGGCCATGGCCTGGGCCTGACGATCGCGGCGGGCCAGGCGCGGGTACTGGGCGCGCGCCTGACGTTCCGGAACGCGGCGGGTTCCCCCTCGACGCCGGGCGGAGCAATCGCGGTCCTCTGGCTCCCGGAGCACGCCCCGACGGCGACGGGGAGCTTCCCGGTTCTGCCGCCTCAGGGGTAGGGGTTGGGGTTGGGGCTGGGGTTGGGGCTGGGGCTGGGGCTGGGGGGCGGTGCCGGTGGCTTGGTGCCGATGGCTTGGTGCCCGTGGCTTGGTGCCCGTGGCCGGTGGCTTGGTGCCCGTGGCCGGTGGCTTGGTGCCCGTGGCCGGTGGCTTGGGCCGGTACCTGCGGCGCAGTGCTGGGGTTCGGTGGGGGTGGCGCCCGTCCGGTGGTGGGGTGGGTGGGGTCATGGAGGGGTATCTCCTCTCTCGTCGCGCGCTCGGCCTCCACACACCGTCGGCCACTCGTGCGCTCCTCCTTGCGGGGACACCCCTCCATGCCCCCACCCACGACCGTGCCAGCGACCCTCCGCCGTCTTCCCCACGGCCCGCATGTGCCCCGCACCCCACACCTCGGGCCGGCGAAGCGCCTCGTGAAGCCCACCCCGCCCCCGGTTTGGGCCGAGGCCCATGGCGGGGCGCGGCCCCCTCAGGGCCCCGGGGCGATGCCTCCCGCAAAGCCCACCACCCCGCCCCGAAGCGCCTCGTGAAGCACCACCCCGCCCCCGGTTTGGGCCGAGGCCCATGGCGGGGCGCGGCCCCCTCAGGGCCCCGGGGCGATGCCTCCCGCAAAGCCCACCACCCCGCCCG
>NZ_JBHWUR010000063.1:0-29171 GCF_042737755.1 Streptomyces sp. NPDC059994 | reverse complement strand
CCCACCCCGCCCCCGGTTTGGGCCGAGGCCCATGGCGGGGCGCGGCCCCCTCAGGGCCCCGGGGCGATGCCTCCCGCAAAGCCCACCACCCCGCCCGGTCGCCCCCACCCCCGCCAGGGGCGCGGGGGTGCAGGGCCGAAGCCCTGCCAGGGGCGCAGGGAGCGGCCCCTCCTCGCTCGGGGGTGGAGGCGCAGCCCCCTGTAATGCCCCCACCCCGGTAGGCCCCACCCACCCCAGGGGCGCAGGGGTGCGGCCCCGCCGGGTACAGGGGTGCGGCCCCCTGTACCCGGCGGCCCCGATAGACCCCACCCACCCGGGGTGCAGGGGGCGTAGCCCCGCCAGGGGCGCAGGGGGCGGAGCCCCCGCTCGGGGGTCTGGGGGCGTAGCCCCCGGTAGACCTTCCTCCTCCTCCCACCTCGGGCCACCACCCGGCCGCCCGCCCAGGGCTTTCGGGAAGGGGTGGGGTGGGCCCCCCGGGCACCACGAAGGCCCCCAGGACAGGGTCCGGGGGCCTTCGGGCTGAGGAGGGAGGGGGTCAGACGCGTTCGCGTACCGTCGGCGGCGCAGCCGTCTCCGTGTCGGCCGGGGCCGAGCCACCAGGCACCTCCGCCGGAGCGGGAGCCGAGGCGTCAGCCGGGGCGGTGCCAGGCGCCGCGTCCGGCTTCGGGCCCGCCCCCCGCAGCGGCACCTCCTTCACGAACAGCGAAGCCACCACCGCGCCGAGCGCGACCGCCGCGCCCAGGACGAACGCCCCGTGCGTACCGGACGACACCGCGTGCTGGTACGCCTCCCGCAGCTGCACCGGCAGCTTCGCCAGGCTCGCCGCGTCGAGCTGGGCGGACTGCTGGGTGACCCCGGCCCCGCCCTGCGCGGTCATCGCGTCCTGGACCCGGCTGTTGAAGAGCGCGCCCATGATGGCCACGCCGAAGGAGGAGCCGAGCGTACGGGCCAGCGTGCTCGTGGAGGAGCCGACGCCGATGTCCTTCATCTCGACGCTGTTCTGCGCCACCAGCATCGTGATCTGGAGCAGGCAGCCCATGCCCGCGCCGAGGACCGCCATGTACAGGCCGGAGGTCAGCCGCGTGGTGCCCGTGTCCATCGTGGAGAGGAGGTAGAGGCCGGTGACCATGAGGATGCTGCCGACGATCGGGAACGCCTTGTAGCGGCCCGTGGAGGTCGTGACGCGGCCCGCGAAGAGGGAGACGACCGTCATCGACAGCAGCATCGGGAGCAGGAGCAGGCCCGAGTTGGTGGCCGAGGCGCCCTGTACCGACTGCTGGTAGAGGGGGAGGAAGAGGACCGCGCCGAACATCACGAAGCCCGTGATGAACGCGATCGTCGCCATCAGCGAGAAGTTGCGGCTGCGGAAGATGTGCAGCGGCACGATCGGCTCGGCCGCCTTCGTCTCGACGAAGAGGAAGCCGACCAGGGACGCGACGCCGAGCGCGATCAGCTCCATGATCCGGGCCGAGCCCCAGGCGTACTCCGTCCCGCCCCAAGTGGTGACCAGCACGATCGACGTGATGCCGATGGTCAGCAGCACCGTACCGAGGTAGTCGATCTTCGGCTTGGACTTCTTCTTCGGGAGGTGCAGGACGGTCGTGACCATCGCGAGCGCGACCGCGCCGAGCGGCAGGTTGATGTAGAAGGACCAGCGCCAGCCGAGGTGGTCGGTGATGGAGCCGCCGACCAGCGGGCCGCCGATCATGGCGATGCCCATGACACCGGCCATCATGCCCTGGTACTTGCCGCGCTCCCGGGGCGGGATCAGCTCACCGATGATCGCCATGACGCCGACGATCAGACCGCCCGCGCCCAGGCCCTGGATCGCCCGGAAGCCGATCAGCTGGCCCATGCCCTGGGCCATGCCGCTGAGCGCGGAGCCCGCCAGGAAGACGACTATGGAGCTGAGGAAGGCGCCCTTGCGGCCGTACATGTCGCCGAGCTTGCCCCAGATGGGCGTGGAGGCGGCGGTGGCCAGGGTGTACGCGGTGACCACCCAGGACAGATGGGCCATACCGCCCAGGTCGCCGACGATGGTGGGCATCGCGGTGCCGACGATCATGTTGTCGAGCATCGCGAGGAGCATCGCGATCATCAGGGCCAGCAGGACCACTCGGACGCTGCGCTGCTTCGGCCCGGCCTCTGGAGCCGCGGCCGAACCGGCCTCCGGCTGAGTTTGTTGTGCCATCTCTCCCACTCCCTGCCCCACACTTACTTGCCGCCCGGCTAGTTACTACTACACTGGGGAAAGTAGACCCCCTACTAGCCGGGCGTCAAGTAAGTTTTCAGGAGAGCTCGATGGCCAGAGGCAACACCCGCCAGCGCATCCAGGATGTGGCCCTGGAGCTCTTCGGCGAGCAGGGGTACGAGAAGACCTCGCTGCGTGAGATCGCGGAGCGGCTCGACGTCACCAAGGCGGCGCTCTACTACCACTTCAAAACCAAGGAAGACATCCTGGTGAGCCTCTTTGAGGACCTCACCCGGCCGATGGATGAACTTCTCGAATGGGGCAGGAAGCAGCCTCAGACCTTGGAATCCAAGATCGAGGTTCTGCGACGTTACAGCGACGCCCTGACCGACGCCGCCCCGCTCTTCCGCTTCATGCAGGAGAACCAGGCCACCGTCCGCGAGCTGTCCATCGGGGAGAACTTCAAGGACCGCGTCCTCGCGATGGTCGAGCTGATCAAGGACCCGGGCGCGCCCCTGACCGACCAGATCCGCTGTTTCACGGCGCTCTTCTCCATGCACGTCGGCATGCACGCCCTCAAGGACCTCGAAGGCGACCCCGAGGAGAGGCGCAAGGCCATCCTCGAAGTCGCCATCGATCTTGTTACTCAGGCGCACAGCGGCGCGCGATAGTCCCTACGTCGCGGCCGTCAGACCGTGACGCCCGCCGTGCGGAGGAACGCGACCGGGTTCACGGCCGAGCCGTAGTTCGCCGTCGTACGGATCTCGAAGTGCAGGTGCGGGCCGCTGGAGTTGCCGGTGTTGCCGGAGAGCGCGATCCGCTGGTCGGTGGAGATCGTCTGCCCGATGTGGACGTCGATCCGCGACAGGTGCGCGTACTGGGAGTACGTGCTGTCGGCGTGCCGGATCACTATGGCGTTGCCGTACGCCGGGCCGTCGCCGCCGCCGCCCGGGCCCGCCTTGACGACGGTGCCCGCGTGCACGGCCTTGACCGGGGTGCCGATCGGCACCGCGAAGTCCTGGCCGGAGTGCTTGTGCGCCCACATCGAGCCGCCGGTGCCGAAGGTGGCGCTGAGCTTGTACGTGTCCACCGGGTCCACCCACGCCACGGCCTTCTTGGCCGCGGCCTTCTTGGCGTGCGTCGCCGCCTTGGCCTGCGCGTCGGCCTGCGCGGCGACGGAAGCGGCCGCACCGGCCAGCGCCGGGGCCCCCGCCTTGTCGGCGGCGACGGCTGTCCCGGCACCCAGCAGGGCCGTCGCTCCCAGGCCCGCGCCCACGGCGGCGGCGCAGAGACGGAGGACGGTCGGGCGGGGAGTGCGGGAAGCGGTGCGCTGGAACATGCGGGGACATCCTCCGGGTGGACGACAGGGGCGGGGCAGGAACAGGCCCGGCACACGAGCGGCGCGCCGGGCTGCATCCCTTGGTAACCCACACCCCCGTCCCGCCACAAAACACCCATCTACTAACGAAAGCCGTATCGATCACCGGTGGAATTCGGCCCATGCATGGCTCATGGGCCGCTATCGGCGGTAGTAGGCCCCCGGGAGCCTGTGCACCTTGTCACCGTGCGCCCCCGTTCGGCGCGACCTAAGTCCTTCCATTTCGGGACCGAGGTCCCGTGTCCACGGCTACGCTGGCGCGTCGTGGAACCCGGACTCCTCACCGCCAAAGTCGCGTCCGCCGCCGTCACCCCACTGATCCGCAAGCTGTTCACCGCCGAACCGGCCGGCGCCGGCCTGGCCGACCAGCCGGTCCGGATCTCGTCGTACGTCTCCTTCCGGGGCGAGAAGCGCACGCTCGGCCAGGCGGATCTGCGCGCCCTCGCCGCCAAGCTGGTCAGGGCCGCCCTGCGGTCCGGCGAACGACCGGTCCCGGCGGACGAGGAGCGGGCCGTGGCCGACGCCCTCGCCCGGACCCTCTACGCACTGGGCGAGCTCACCCTCAGCGACGCCGAGGCGGTCGCCCTGGGCCACCGGGAACTCGCCCGCGAGCTGAGCCGCGCGAGCGACCACCCCGAGCGCCACCTCTCCGCCGACGCCACCCACTTCTACGTACGCCTGCTCGACACCGCCTGTCTGCACATCCTGAACTTCTTCACCCAGCGCTCCACCTTCGTGCCCGCCACCCTCGTCGAGCAGAGCCGTCGCCAGAGCGAACTCATCGCCCGTATGGACGAGTTGATCGCGCGGACGCCGCGCCCCGGCGCACAGGACGGGAAGTTCGAGGCGCGCTATCTGGCACATCTGGCGAAGAAGCACGGCAAGTTGACGATCTACGGGATCGACCTCGCCAACTCGCCGCGCAAGTGGCCCCTGGACACCGCATATCTGAGGCTGGAGGCGGTGGGGCGCGCCGCCAGGCCGCGGCGCACGCGCGAGGAGCGCGCGCCGGTGCCGGGCGCCGTGAGCGCCGGGGAGGACTTCGCTCCCCGCCCCGCCGACCGCGTACTCGCCGACCACGAGCGCGTACTGCTGCGCGGCGAGGCCGGATCCGGCAAGACCACGCTCGTCCAGTGGCTCGCCCTGTCCGCCGCGCGCGACGACCTCGACCACTCGACCGCGTACCTCTACGACCGCATCCCCTACGTCCTGCCGCTGCGCACCCTCACCCGCCACGGCGCGCGGCTGCCCGCGCCCAAGGACTTCCTGGCGGCCGTCGGCTCCCCGCTGGCGGGCGAGCAGCCGCCCGGCTGGGAGTCCAGGGTCCTGGAGGAGGGGCGCGGCCTGATCCTGGTCGACGGCATCGACGAGATCCCGGACGCCGAACGCGCCCACGCCCGGGCGTGGCTGAGCGATCTGGTCGAGGCCTACCCCGGCAACCGCTGGCTGGTCACCTCGCGCCCCTCGGCGGTGGGCGAGGACTGGCTCGGCGAGGAGGGCTTCACCGAGCTCACGCTCTGCCCGATGGGCCCGGCGGACGTGGCCGCGTTCGTCCGGCGCTGGCACACGGCGGCGCGGACCGGGGCGGACGACGACGGCGAGCTCACCGCGTACGAGAGCCAGCTCCTCGCAGCCGTGCGCGCCAAGCCGGACCTCGGGCGCCTGGCCACCAACCCGCTGATGTGCGGCCTGATCTGCGCCCTCCACCGCGACCGGCGCGGCTTCCTGCCGTACGGCCGCAAGGACCTGTACGACGCGGCGCTCTCCATGCTGCTGATCCGCCGCGACCGCGAGCGCGACATGCGGGTGCCCGAGCGCCGCCAGGAGCCGCAGATCCAGCTGCTCCAGCAGCTCGCGTACTGGCTGATCCGCAACGGCCGCACCGAGATGGACCGCACCCGCGCCGAGACGGTCATCGCGGAGCTGCTCCCCTCCGTACCGGAGCTGGCCGAGCTCGGCGACGCGCGGGCCGTCTTCGAGCACTTCCTGCACCGCAGCGGCCTGCTGCGCGAACCCGCCCCCGGGACCGTCGACTTCATCCACCGCACCTTCCAGGACTACCTGGGCGCGCGGGCCGCCGTGGAGGCCGGCGACCTCGGGCTGCTCGTCGCCCACTCCGCCGACGACCAGTGGGAGGACGTCATCCGCATGGCCGTCGCCCACGCGCGCCCGCGCGAGCGCGTGGAGCTGTTCGGGGAGCTCCTGAGGTACGGCGACGAACACGCCTCTCCGGCTGTGCGCACCCGCGTCCATCTGCTCGCGGCGACCGGCCTGGAGCACGCGCCCGAGCTCGCCTCGGAGGTGCGGGCGGAGGTCGAGCGGCGTACGGCCGCGCTGATCCCGCCGCGCGACATGGTGGCCGCGCGGGCGCTCGCGGCGGCGGGCCCGATGATCCTCGACCTGCTGCCGGACCCCGAGGGGCTGGACAAGTACACGGCCGAACTGGCCGTCATCGCCGCCTCGCACGTGGAGTCGGAGCGCGCGATCACCTTCCTGGCCCGCTTCGGCCGCCACCCGGCGCGTCGGGTGAGGGCCCAGCTCGTCTGGTCCTGGGGCCGGTTCGACACCCAGCAGTACGCGGACGAGGTCATCGCCGGGATCGACCCCGAGGACATCCTCTTCACGGTCACCTGCGACGAGCAGCTGCGCGCCCTGCGGGAACTCGGCACCCGGCCGCAGCTGGAGGCGCGCGGCGGCCTCTCGGCCGAGGCGCTGCGCGCGTACGCGGCCGAGGCCTCGCTCACCCGGGTGCGGCTGCGGGAGAACCCGACCCTGGAGGACCTGTCCTTCCTGACTGGCCCGCACCCGCTCACGGACCTCGGCGTGGCCGACTGCCCCCGGCTGACCGACCTTAGGGGCCTGCGCGGCAAGCCGCTGACGGAACTCTCGCTGAGCGGAATCGGCAACGCGGACCTGAGCCCGCTCACCTCGCTGCGCCACCTCCGCTCGCTCGGCCTGACCGGCGACCGGCTGAGCTGGTCACCGGCCGCGCTCCCGGCGGCGGCCCCCCTGGAGTCGCTCGACATCAGCGGGTCGGCGGCGGGCGACCTGCGCGGCCTGGCCCGGTCCACCACGGCCCTGACCGGTCTCTACCTGGGGCCGTGGAGCAGCCCCGAGAGCGCCGAGGAGTGGGAGGAGGTGGCTCGTATCCCCCGGCTGCGCACCTTGCAGGTGACGGGCACATCACTGTGCGCCGCCCCCTCCGGGCTCGCCCTGCCGTCGGTGTTCCAGGTCTATCTGATCGACCAGGTGCCACCGGCCGCCCTCGCCCGGCTCGCGGAGGTCTTCCCGCGCCTGCACGTCCTGAACCTCTGGGCGTACCAGCGGGAGTACGACGTGAGCCGGCTCGCGGCTCCGCCGACGCTGCTCCAGATCCACGTGCAGTCCAGCCATACGGTGACCGGAATGGACCGGCTTCCGGAGGGCGTCGAGGTGTTCGACGGCGGGGTGGCGCTGCCGTGAACGGCTTCCAGGGCTCCCGCCACATCGTGGCCGTGTTCGGCGCCATGCAGGGCACGGGCGTACTGATCGGCCCCGGGCTGGTGCTGACCTGCGCGCACCTCGGGCTCGACGCCGTGCCGAGGGTCGCGCTGCCGGACGGGCCCGGGAAATGGATCGCGTGCCATGTGGTCTGGCAGGACACCGATCTCGACGCCGCACTGCTGTGGTGCGGCCAGGGGCGGCGGGTGCACGAGACCGCCGGCGCCCGGTCCGGCGCGGTCGCCTCCGAACGGCCGCTCCCCTACTGCGAGATCATCGGGTTCCCGGACGTCCAGCGGTACGACGGCGACCGGCTGGACCTCGACCAGTTCACCGGAACCGTGCTGCCGGTCGCGGGCCGCTTCCGTCAGACGCTGACCTTCGAGTCCGACCGCCCGCCCGCGAGGGAGCGGCGCGACGGTGGTCGGCCTGGTCAGGGAGGTGCCGAAGGGGCGCGGCCACCGGCGAGTGGAGTGCGTACCAGTAGCCGCGCTCGCCGCGAACGAGGGCTTCCGCACCTCGTGCGCCGACTACAGCGCGCTGAGCCTCCATCTCCTCGCCAGGCCGGAGCTGAGCCGTGAAGAGCGCAAAGACCTCCGCACACTGTCCGGAGTCGCCGTCACCGTAAACGGCCGCCCCCTCTGACCGTAGGCACGGAAAAGGGGCTGCCCCGGCCCGTACGCAAAACCTCTGCATACAGCCGGGGCAGCCCCTCAAGGCGAGCCCGCGGAGGCTACGCCTCCTTGCTCAGGTTCGGGCCGGCGCCGCCTGCCGCCTGCTCGATCGGGGGGACGTCCGGCAGCGCGGACTTCTCCTCGCCGCGGAAGGTGAACTTCTTCGCCTCGCCCTCGCCCTCCGTGTCGACGACCACGATGTGGCCCGGGCGCAGCTCGCCGAAGAGGATCTTCTCCGAGAGGATGTCCTCGATCTCGCGCTGGATCGTCCGGCGCAGCGGGCGCGCACCCATGATCGGGTCGTAGCCCTTCTTCGCCAGGAGCGACTTCGCGTCCGCGCTGAGCTCGATGCCCATGTCGCGGTCCTTCAGACGCTCGTCCACCTTGTCGACCATGAGGTCGACGATCTGGATGATGTCTTCCTCGGTGAGCTGGTGGAAGACCACCGTGTCGTCGACACGGTTCAGGAACTCGGGGCGGAAGTGCTGCTTCAGCTCCTCGTTGACCTTGACCTTCATCCGGTCGTAGTTCGACTTGACGTCGCCCTGGGCGGCGAAGCCCAGGTTGAAGCCCTTGGAGATGTCCCGGGTGCCGAGGTTCGTGGTCATGATGATGACCGTGTTCTTGAAGTCGACGACCCGGCCCTGGGAGTCGGTCAGGCGACCGTCCTCCAGGATCTGGAGCAGGGAATTGAAGATGTCCGGGTGGGCCTTTTCGACCTCGTCGAAGAGGACGACGGAGAACGGCTTCCGGCGGACCTTCTCGGTCAGCTGGCCGCCCTCCTCGTAACCCACGTATCCGGGCGGGGAACCGAAGAGGCGCGAGACCGTGTGCTTCTCGCTGAACTCCGACATGTCGAGGGAGATCAGCGCGTCCTCGTCGCCGAAGAGGAATTCGGCGAGCGTCTTGGAGAGCTCGGTCTTACCGACGCCGGACGGGCCGGCGAAGATGAACGAGCCACCGGGGCGCTTCGGGTCCTTCAGACCCGCACGGGTGCGCCGGATCGCCTGGGAGAGCGCCTTGATGGCGTCCTTCTGGCCGATGACGCGCTTGTGCAGCTCGTCCTCCATGCGCAGCAGACGCGAGGACTCCTCCTCCGTCAGCTTGAAGACGGGGATGCCGGTCGCGGTCGCGAGGACCTCGGCGATGAGCTCGCCGTCGACCTCGGCGACGACGTCCATGTCGCCGGCCTTCCACTCCTTCTCGCGCTTGGCCTTCGCGGCGAGCAGCTGCTTCTCCTTGTCGCGGAGAGAGGCCGCCTTCTCGAAGTCCTGGGAGTCGATGGCCGACTCCTTGTCGCGGCGCACGCCCGCGATCTTCTCGTCGAACTCGCGGAGGTCCGGCGGCGCGGTCATCCGGCGGATGCGCATCCGGGAGCCGGCCTCGTCGATCAGGTCGATCGCCTTGTCCGGGAGGAAGCGGTCCGAGATGTACCGGTCGGCCAGCGTCGCGGCCTGGACCAGCGCCTCGTCCGTGATGGAGACCCGGTGGTGGGCCTCGTAACGGTCGCGCAGCCCCTTGAGGATCTCGATGGTGTGCGGCAGCGACGGCTCGGCGACCTGGATGGGCTGGAAGCGGCGCTCAAGGGCCGCGTCCTTCTCCAGGTGCTTGCGGTACTCGTCGAGCGTGGTGGCACCGATGGTCTGGAGTTCACCGCGGGCGAGCATCGGCTTCAGGATGCTGGCGGCGTCGATCGCGCCCTCGGCGGCGCCCGCACCCACCAGGGTGTGGAGCTCGTCGATGAACAGGATGATGTCGCCGCGGGTGCGGATCTCCTTGAGGACCTTCTTCAGTCGCTCCTCGAAGTCACCGCGGTAGCGGGAGCCGGCGACCAGCGCGCCCAGGTCCAGGGTGTAGAGGTGCTTGTCCTTGAGGGTCTCGGGCACCTCGCCCTTGACGATGGCCTGCGCCAGGCCCTCGACGACCGCCGTCTTGCCGACGCCGGGCTCGCCGATGAGCACCGGGTTGTTCTTGGTACGGCGGGACAGCACCTGCATGACCCGCTCGATCTCCTTCTCGCGCCCGATGACCGGGTCGAGCTTGGACTCACGAGCGGCCTGGGTGAGGTTCCGGCCGAACTGGTCGAGGACGAGGGAGGTCGAAGGCGTGCCCTCGGCCGGGCCGCCCGCCGTGGCGGCTTCCTTGCCCTGGTAGCCGGAGAGCAGCTGGATGACCTGCTGCCGGACCCGGTTGAGATCGGCGCCCAGCTTCACGAGGACCTGGGCGGCGACGCCCTCGCCCTCGCGGATCAGGCCGAGCAGGATGTGCTCGGTGCCGATGTAGTTGTGGCCGAGCTGGAGGGCCTCGCGGAGCGACAGCTCCAGGACCTTCTTGGCACGCGGAGTGAAGGGGATGTGACCGGACGGGGCCTGCTGGCCCTGGCCGATGATCTCCTCCACCTGCTGGCGGACCGCCTCAAGAGAAATCCCGAGGCTCTCCAGGGCCTTAGCGGCGACACCCTCACCCTCATGGATCAGGCCCAGGAGAATGTGCTCGGTGCCGATGTAGTTGTGGTTGAGCATCCGGGCTTCTTCCTGAGCCAGGACGACAACCCGCCGCGCGCGGTCGGTGAACCTCTCGAACATCGTTAATCGCTCCTCAGAGCGGTCGGGCAGTAAGGGGTCGGTCCCCTCCCTGTCCTTCCGCATGCTAGTCCCGTGGGACGGGACAGCTCATTCCAACTGCCGACATCCGACCCGATCACCCCCGCCCAGGCGGGGAAACTTGCTGCCGAACAGTCGACAACTGCTCCAACTCGATGGTGCGAGACGATGTTCCCGCAGGCCAAGCAGATACCCCTGTCTCCAGTACGCCGATGGCGAACGCGAGACGGCCCGGCGAGCTTCTCGCCCCTCCCCACTAGGAATGTCTTACCCGTAAGCACTGACAGTCCATGCGGCGCGCCCCGGTTCCCTCAGCTACGGGCGAACACACTTGCGCCGCCGAATGCTTCCGCACGCCCCCGATGTGCCTACGGAACGCATCCGTCCGGAAACTCTGCGTAACTCTGGGGCGTTTCAGGAGTTGCTCCGGACATGGCCCTCCTGCCCTGCCCCCGCGCCCCGCTCGGCCGCCCGCTCGTCCAGTGGTACGAGCGGGAGCTCGGCTGGGCCGTGGTGGCGGGACCGCCGGTGCGGCTCCTGACGGGGCTGCGCTTCGACGTGCTCGACCTCCCGGCGCCCGCCGGTGCCGCCCTGCTGAGACGGTACGGACGCACGGGCCCTGTCGCCCTCGTGGGGCGCCGGATGCGGCTCCTGGTGGCCGCGGGCAGCGCGGAGGAGCTGCCGGGGCTGCTCGACTGGCTGGAGTGGGGCGGGGTCGCCCTGGACCTGTCGGCCATCGGCGCCGGCGGCCGGATCACCGCTCCCGTACCGCCCGGCTGGAGCGTGCCGCCCGATCGGGACGGCTCGCGGGAGACCGCCGTGTGGCTGCGGCCTCCCGAGCCGGGGTGCGAGGTAGAGGCAACCCTTCCGGCTTTCACCGGATTCGCCGGACCGAAGGGCGACGGGGGCGGCGGGGGCACCCCCGACCTCGTCCGGCTGGTGGACGCGGCGGCGACGGAATGCCACCGGGCCCTGTTGTTCCCCACGAAATCGGTAACCGGCTCCGCGCATGCCCGGGAGAGGGCCGGCGCGAAGAGGTCGGCTAACGCGGGAACTCAGCCGTTGGCCTTCTCGTAGGCCTCGCGGATATCGGCCGGGACGCGTCCGCGGTCGTTCACGCTGTAGCCCTGCTCCTTGGCCCACTTGCGGATCTGGGCGGTGTCCTGGCCGCCCGTCGCGACAGCGCGGCTCTTGCCCCGGCCGCCGGCGGCGCGGCCACCGGTGCGCCGCCCGCTCTTGGTGTACGGGTCGAGCAGACCCCGCAGCTTGTCCGCGTTGGCGGTGGTGAGGTCGATCTCGTAGGTCTTGCCGTCGAGAGCGAACGTCACGGTCTCGTCCGCCTCGCCGCCGTCGAGGTCATCGACAAGAAGGACCTGAACCTTCTGTGCCACCGGATTTCCTTTCATCGAAAATGCAGTACGCGGAAAGGAAACCGCTTTTGCCTGGAAAACACAAACCCCCGGCAGAGGTTCAGGGACCTTGCACAGCGGGAAACGTGCGCGATTCGGACATAGGGCTCTGCCGGGTTCCGCCGGTTCCCGCGATCACAGGTGCAGAAGCATCCGGCTGTTGCCCAAGGTGTTCGGCTTCACTCGTTCGAGACCCAGGAACTCGGCGACACCCTCGTCATACGAGCGCAGCAGCTCGCTGTAGACATCTGTGTCGACCGGAGTCTCCCCGATCTCGGTGAAGCCGTGCTTCGCGAAGAAGTCCACTTCGAAGGTGAGACAGAAAACCCGGCGGATCCCGAGCCAGCGGGCGGTCTGCAGCAGCTTGTCGAGCACCAGATGCCCCACTCCGCCGCCCTTGAACTCGCGGTCCACCGCGAGAGTGCGCACTTCGGCGAGGTCTTCCCACATCACGTGCAGCGCGCCGCAGCCGACCACCCGTCCATCGGAGTCGCGTTCCGCGACCCAGAACTCCTGGATGTCCTCGTAAAGCGTCACGGTCGCTTTGTCGAGCAGGATCCCCGCGCCGACGTACGCGTCGAGAAGGCGGCGGACCGCCGGGACATCGCTGGTCCTGGCCCGGCGGACGCTGACGGCATTTGCGGGGGCATAAGACATGACCGGACGCTATCGCCCCGTGCCGTCTCCGGTCCCATCGGGTTCTGCGGGTTCTGCGGGTTGTGCGCTCTCTTGCGGGGACTCGGCTTCCGTCGACCGTGGTGGATCGGCCGGATCCGCGTAGTCCTCGGGCGGTCCGACCATCCGTACGGCATCGCGCAGGGACTCGCGCTGCTCCGGCGACATCATGCCGAAGAAGGCGACCAGTGCGGCGGCCGGGTTGTCACTCTGCGACCACGCTTCGTTCATCAGTGCGGCCGCGTAGGCGGCCCGGGTGGAGACCGCGGTATATCGATAGGCGCGTCCGTCGACTTCCCGGCGCACCCAGCCCTTCTGATGGAGATTGTCCATTACGGTCATCACGGTCGTGTACGCGATGGACCGTTCCTGCTGAAGGTCTTCCAGTACTTCCCGGACGGTGACCGGACGGTTCCACTGCCAGACGCGCGTCATGACGGCGTCTTCCAGCTCTCCCAATTGGCGAGGCACATCTGCACCATAGTGGGAGATGTCGTGAATGGCTGGTTATTTACGGTGGTGAACAGCAAAAAGGGCGCGCGCCCCTGATAAGGGTCGCGCGCCCTTGACGCGTGAAACGCGCCGTGCGGCCGGGAGGGGCCGCAGGCCCTTTCGCGGTCAGACCTGGCCGGTGGTCGGCCGCTGCTGTGCGGCCTCGGCGCGGGCGAGCGCGGCGTCCACGGCCGCGTCCTCCTTGCCCTTGTTGGGGCCGCCCTGGCTCTTGACGATCGTCACGATGAGCCCGATGAAGAAGACGGCCATCACCACGGGGGGAACGAGCGCGGAAACGTAGTCCATGCCGACCAGAGTAGCTACCCGGCGGCGCGGGCGGCGGGCGGGGGCAGGGGCTTGCGGCGCGGCGGGAACACCTCGCCGGGGGTCGGGATGGGCCGGTCCGGGCGGGGCGCCTTGGGCTGCGGCGGGGCGGGCTCGGACGTGGGCCGGGGTCGGGGCTGCTTCGGATCCTGCGCGGCGGCGCGCCCGCCGGGCAGGGCGAGGAGCCGGGTGCGCGGTCCCGGGGCCACGGCGGCGAGCCGCGCCCGTACGGAGTGCTCGGACAGCCGTCGGCACCGTTCGAGCAGGGCGGCGGCCACGGGCTGCGCGCGCAGCCCGCGCAGCGCTGCCAGGTCGTCCGGGGTCGGGGCGTAACCGGCCGCCAGGGCGTCCTGGAGGAGCTCCAGATAGCCCGGGGCGGAGCCGGGCAGGGCAGTGCGGTAGCGGGCGAGATCGGCCAGCAGAAAGGCGCGCAGCCGGTTCGCCTCGCGCACGGCCTCGTCCACGGAGCCGGCTAGCCGCAGGCAGTCCTGGACGTCCGTGTCCGCGAGGGGGGCAGGGTGGAGGGCGACGGCGAGGGCACGTCGGAGCACACGCAGCTCGTCTGCGCTGAACGCCATTCCGCCGCGGGATCCGTAAGGCGTGGGCATGAACCGACAATACGTCCTAAATGGACAAAATCCGTTTAATGGGGGGCGGTGGGCGCGTTGTGTCTGGGCGGGGGTCGAATTCCCCGCCCCGCCCCTTCCCGAAAGCCCTGGGCGGGCGGCCGGGTGGGGGTGGAGGCTCGATTCCCGGGGGCTGCGCCCCCGGCCCCCTCCACGGAGCCCCCGGCCTTGCACCCCGCTCACGGGGGCTTCGCCCCCCGATATCCCCGCTGGGGCTGCGCCCCGGCCCCCGTTCGTCTGCTGGCTGTCTGTGGCTGGTCGCGCCCACGCGGCGGAGCCGCACATGTCACAGCCCCGCGCCCCTGAGAGGCGGGGCCTGCGGCCCTGCCCCGCTCCTCAAACGCCGGAGGAGCTGAATCTGCCCAGGCCCCCCGCTCCTCGCGCGCCGAAGGGGCTGAATTTCCCGCCGCCGGTGCCTCACATTCGTGGCCGCACCCCATCCCCCTCAGGGGCGCGGGGAACTGCGCGACCAGCCACACACGGCCCGCGGACGAACACGGGGTTCCAGGGGCAGGGTCCGCAGACCCCGGGAAGGGGTCCCGGAGGCGTAGCCCCCGGGCCCCCGGAGGCCACGCGGCGGAGCCGCACATGGCACAGCGGGAAGGGCGGGGTGGGGCGGAGCTACATGCGGGAGATGTTGCGTTCGTACACCAGGCGCAAGCCGATCAGCGTCAGCCACGGCTCGTGTTCGTCGATCACATGCGCCTCGCCCAGGACCATCGGGGCCAGCCCGCCCGTGGCGATCACCGTGACGTCGGACGGGTCGCCGCCCGGGCCCACCAGCTCGCGGGCCATGCGGGTCACGACCCCGTCGACCTGTCCGGCGAACCCGTAGACGATCCCCGCCTGCATCGCCTCGACCGTGTTCTTGCCGATCACCGCCCGCGGCCGGGCCAGTTCGATCTTGCGGAGCTGGGCGCCCTTGACCCCGAGGGCCTCGACCGAGATCTCGATGCCGGGGGCGATCACCCCGCCCGTGTACTCGCCGCGCGCGCTCACCGCGTCGAACGTCGTGGCCGTGCCGAAGTCGACGACGATCGCCGGGCCCCCGTACAGCTCGACCGCCGCGACCGCGTTGATGATGCGGTCCGCGCCGACCTCCTTGGGGTTGTCCATCAGGATCGGGACGCCGGTCTTGATGCCGGGCTCGACCAGGACCGCAGGGACGTCGCCGTAGTAGCGGCGGGTCACTTCGCGCAGCTCGTGCAGGACCGACGGCACCGTCGAGCAGATCGCGATGCCCTCGATGTTGTCGCCGAGCTCCGCCCCGAGCAGCGGGTGCATGCCCATCAGACCGTTGAGCAGGACCGCCATCTCGTCGGCGGTGCGGCGCGGGTCGGTGGAGATGCGCCAGTGCTCGACGACCTCCTCGCCGTCGAAGAGGCCGAGGACCGTTTGCGTGTTGCCTACGTCGATCGTCAGCAGCATCGGTTACGCCGCCTCGCGCAGATCGAGTCCGATGTCGAGGATCGGCGAGGAGTGGGTGAGCGCGCCGACCGCCAGGTAGTCGACGCCCGTCGCCGCGTACTGCGCCGCGGTCTCCAGGGTGAGGCGGCCCGAGGACTCCAGGAACGCCCGGCCGGCCACGATCTCCACCGCGCGCGCGGTCTGCTCCGGCGTGAAGTTGTCCAGCAGGATCAGGTCGGCGCCCGCCTCCAGGACCTCGCCGACCTGGTCGAGCGTGTCGACCTCGACCTCGATCGCCACCTCCGGGAACATCTCCCGTACGGCCTTGAAGGCCTCGGCGACGCCGCCCGCGGCCACCACATGGTTGTCCTTGACCAGCGCCGCGTCGGAGAGCGACATGCGGTGGTTGACGCCGCCGCCGCAGCGCACCGCGTACTTCTCCAGGGCGCGCAGCCCCGGCGTCGTCTTGCGGGTGTCGCGCACCTTCGCGCGCGTGCCCTCCAAGGCGTCCGCCCACGCGCGCGTGGCGGTCGCGATGCCGGACAGGCGGCACAGCAGGTTGAGCGCGCTGCGCTCGCCGGTGAGCAGGTCGCGGGTGCGCGTGGTGACGCTCAGCAGCTTCTGGCCCGCCTCGACCCGGTCGCCGTCCGCGACGTGCCGCTCGACCTCGAACTCCTCGGTGCACACGATCGACAGGATCGCCTCGGCGACCCGCAGGCCCGCGACCGTGCCGGCCTCGCGCGCGGTGAAGTCGCCGGTGGCGACGGCGTCTTCGGGGACGGTCGCGGCGGTCGTCACGTCCACGCCGCCGTCGAGGTCCTCCTCGATGGCGAGGTGCGCGATGTCCTCGACCTGTACGGGATCCAGGCCCGCCTCGGCCAGCAGCGCGGCCAGCGTGGGGTCGAGGCCGCACTCGTACACGTCCTCGTCGCCGCAGCCGCAGTCGTCGCCGCAGCCGCCTCCGCTCGCGGGGACGCCGATCTGGATCAGCGGTACGTCCACCGGCTCGGGACGGTGTTCGTCGGGGGTGCTCACGGTTACGGCTCCCTGGGGGCGTCGGCGACTGTCGGGGGAAAGTCTGCGGAATCGGTGCGGCGGACGTCGAGCGTACGGTCCGGCGTCACCCGTACGACGAGGTGGCGGTGCCAGTCCTCGTCGTCCCGGTCGGGCCGGTCCTCGCGCCAGTGGCAGCCGCGGGTCTCCTCGCGGGCGGCGGCGGCGGCGACCAGCACGCGCGCGACGAGCAGCAGGTTGGTGGTCTCCCACGCCTCCACGCCGGGCTCGGCGGCCTTGCGCTCACCGGCTCCGTCGGCGTCGGCCCGGATCTCCTCCAGGCGGGCGGCGGCCCCGGCGAGGCTGTCGGCGGAGCGGAGCACGCCCGCGCCGTTGGTCATGATCCGCTGGATCTGGATGCGGGCCTCGGGGGCCAGCAGCGGGGAGGTGGGGGCGGACTCGGGGACGCGATGGGCGGCGTCCTGAGGGGCCGCCACGCGCGCGTGGCCGCCCGCCGCGATGTCGGCCGCGATGCGCTCGGCGAAGACCAGGCCCTCAAGCAGGGAGTTGGAGGCGAGCCGGTTGGCGCCGTGGACGCCGGTGCAGGCGACCTCGCCGCACGCGTAGAGCCCCGGGACCGTGGTGCGGCCGTGCAGGTCGGTGCGGACGCCCCCGGAGGCGTAGTGGGCGGCCGGGGCGACCGGGATGGGCTCGGTGACCGGGTCGATGCCGTGGGCGCGGCAGGCGGCGAGGATGGTGGGGAAGCGCTGCTCCCACATCTCGGCGCCGAAGTGCCGTGCGTCCAGGTACATGTGCTCGGTGCCCCGCGCCTGCATCTGGCGGGTGATCGCCTTGGCCACGATGTCGCGGGGCGCCAGCTCGGCCAGCTCGTGCTGCCCGAGCATGAAGCGGGTGCCGGAGGCGTCGACGAGGTGGGCGCCCTCTCCCCGTACCGCCTCGGAGACCAGCGGCTGCTGGCCCTCGGAGTCGGCGCCGAGGAAGAGCACGGTCGGGTGGAACTGGACGAACTCCAGGTCGGAGATCTCGGCGCCGGCCCGCAGCGCCAGGGCGACGCCGTCGCCGGTGGAGACCGGCGGGTTGGTGGTGGCCGAGAAGACCTGGCCCATGCCGCCGGTGGCGAGCACCACGGCGGGGGCGTGGACGGCCCCCACGCCGTCGTGCTGGCCCTCGCCCATGACGTGCAGGGTGATGCCCGCCGTACGCCCCTCGTCGTCCCTCAGCAGGTCGAGTACGAGCGCGTTCTCGATGGTCCGTACGGCCTGCTCGCGGACGGCCCCGACCAGCGCGCGCGAGATCTCGGCGCCCGTGGCGTCGCCGCCCGCGTGGGCGATGCGGCGGCGGTGGTGGCCGCCCTCGCGGGTCAGCGAGATCGCGCCGGAGTCGTCGGTGTCGAAGTCGGCGCCGGTGGCGATCAGCCGCCGCACCGCGTCCGGGCCCTCGGTGACCAGGGTGCGTACCGCGGTCTCGTCGCACAGGCCCGCGCCCGCCACCAGCGTGTCGTCCAGGTGCTGTTCGGGGGTGTCGCCCTCGCCGAGGGCCGCCGCGATGCCGCCCTGCGCCCAGCGCGTCGAGCCGTCGTCGAGCCGCGCCTTTGTCACCACCACGGTGGTGAGCCCGGCGGCGGTGCAGCGCAGGGCCGCGGTGAGGCCCGCCACGCCCGAGCCGACGACCACGACGTCCGCGTCGATGGACCAGCCGGGCGCGGGCGCGTCCAGCCGTATGCCGGTCCGGGCCGGACCGTCGTTCGTCCTGGTCATGCGGGGGCTCCGAAGTTCAGCGGGATGTTGTCGATCAGGCGGGTGGTGCCGACGCGCGCGGCGATCGCGAGGACCGCCGCACCGGCGAAGCCGTCCCCGGCCTCGTCGAACGTCGCCGGGTCGACCAGCGCCAGATAGTCCAGGGCCAGCGGCGGTTCCGCCTTGGCGGCCTCGTCCAGGACGCTCTGGGCGGCGGCGCGCACGACCGCGGGGGACGGGCCCGCCGCCTCCACCGCGTACGCGTCGGCGGCCGCGCGGGCCTCGCCGATCCGGGAGAGCGCCAGGGCGCGCCCGGAGGAGGCGTGGGTGGCCGCGGCGCGCGCGTGGAGCGCGTGCTCGGCCGTCAGCCGGTCGCGGGCCGCGAACAGCGCGCGAGACAGCGCCAGCGCGGTGGTGCGGTCGGCCTGTGAGAGGTAGCGGTTGCGGCTGGAGAGGGCGAGCCCGTCGGCCTCGCGGACCGTGGGCACGCCGACGATCTCCACGGGGAAGTTGAGGTCGCGCGCCATGCGCCGGATCAGGGCCAGCTGCTGGGCGTCCTTCTCCCCGAACAGCGCGAGGTCGGGGGCGGTGAGGTGGAGCAGCTTGGCGACGACGGTGAGCATGCCGTCGAAGTGGCCGGGGCGGGAGGCGCCTTCGAGCCGCTCGCCCATCGGCCCCGCGGTGACGCGCACCTGCGGCTCGCCACCGGGGTAGACCTCGTCCACGGAGGGCGCGAACACGGCGTCGGCGCCCGCGTGCCCGGCCAGTTCGATGTCGGCGTCCAGGGTGCGCGGATAGCGGTCGAGGTCCTCGCCCGCGCCGAACTGCAGCGGGTTCACGAAGACCGTGACGACCACCTGGCCGCCGGGGCCGACGCTCTCGCGCGCGGTGCGCACCAGGGTGGCGTGCCCCTCGTGCAGGGCGCCCATGGTCATGACGACGGCGCGGCGGCCGGTGCGCTCCAGGGCGGCCAGCTCGGCGGCGGTGCGGACCAGAAGGGTCATCGGTTCTCTCCGTCCGCGAGCACGCCCAGCAGGTCCTCGGCGAGCTCGGGCTTCAGCAGGCCGTGGGCGAGCGCCCGGTCGGCGGTCGTACGGGCCATGGCGAGGTATCCGGCGACCGTGCCGGGGGCGTGCTTGCGCAGCTCGGCGATGTGCGCCGCGACCGTGCCCGCGTCGCCGCGCGCGACGGGGCCGGTCAGGGCCGCGTCGCCGGAGCGCAGCGCGTTGTCGAGGGCCGCCCCCAGGAGCGGGCCGAGCATCCGGTCGGGGGCGGAGACGCCGGCCAGCCGCAGCAGCTCCATGGACTGGGCCACCAGGGTGACGAGGTAGTTCGCGCCGAGGGCGAGGGCGGCGTGGTAGAGCGGCCGGTTCTGCTCCTCGATCCACTCGGGCTCGCCGCCCATCTCGATGACCAGCGCCTCCGCGGCGAGCCGCAGCTCCTCCGGCGCGGTGACGCCGAACGAGCACCCGGCCAGGCGCTGGACGTCGACGCCGGTCCCGGTGAACGTCATCGCGGGGTGCAGGGCCAGCGGCAGCGCCCCCGCGCGCGTGGCGGGCGCGAGCACGTCCGTCCCGTACCGCCCGGAGGTGTGCACGAGCAGTTGGCCGGGGCGGATCGCGCCGGTCTCGGCGAGGCCCTCCACCAGGCCCGGCAGGGCGTCGTCGGGGACGGTGAGCAGCACGAGGTCCGCGGCGGCCAGCACTTCGGCGGGCGGCACCAGGGGCACGTCCGGCAGCAGGGCGGCGGCCCGGCGCACGGAGGCGTCCGACACGCCGGAGACCGCCACCGGGCGGTGCCCGGCGAGCTTCAGCGCGGCGGCGAGGGCGGGGCCGACCCGGCCGGCACCGACGACACCGACGGTGAGGCGGGCTGGGCGGGTTTCTGGTTGTGCGTTCACGCGGCGGGGCCTTCCGTTCCAGTCCGCGAGGGGTACCGGACGATTTCCCCGTCATGCTACGCCCAGGTTTCGAGACGTCCGCGGTTGTCCACAGGCTGTGGGCGATGATCTGATCATGACTGACGAGGTGGACGAGAACGGCCGGGCCGAGCAGGAGCTGCGCCTGCGCAGACTGGCGGCCTGGCGCAATGCGGAGCGGACCCTGTGGCGGGCGCCCGGCGAGACGGGCATGGGCGAGCGGCTGACGGCGCTGGCGGCCGACGCGCGCGCGGTCTACGACATGGCCGAGGGACCGGACTTCTACGGCGACGGGCCGGTCGCCGAGCTGGAACGGCGCACCGCCGACCTGCTCGGTTTCCCGGCGGCCGCCTTCTTCCCGACCGGCACCATGGCCCAGCAGGTCGCCCTGCGCTGCTGGGCCGGGCGCACCGGCGACAGCACGGTGGCGCTGCACCCGCTGGCCCATCCCGAGGTGCACGAGCGGCGCGCCTTCGGTGCGGTGAGCGGGCTGCGCACGGTCCACCCGACGACCGCGCCCCGGCTGCCCACGGCCGAGGAGGTACGGGACTTCGAGGAGCCGTTCGGCACGCTGATGCTGGAGCTGCCGCTGCGCGACGCCGGGTTCGTCCTGCCCACCTGGGACGAGCTGACCGCCGTGGTGGAGGCGGCGCGGGAACGCGATGCGGTGGTGCACTTCGACGGCGCGCGGCTGTGGGAGTGCGCCGTGCACTTCGACCGCCCGCTCCAGGAGATCGCGCAGCTCGCGGACAGCGTCTACGTGTCGTACTACAAGACCCTGGAGGGCATGTCGGGCGCGGTGCTCGCCGGTCCGGAGTCCCTGATCGAGGAGGCGCGCACCTGGCGCCACCGTTACGGGGGCCAGGTCTTCCAGCAGTATCCGGCGGCCCTGTCCGCGCTCGTCGGGCTCGACCGGGTGCTGCCCGAGCTGCCGTCGTACGTCGCCCACGCGCGCGTGGTGGCCGGCGCGCTGGCGGAGGGGTTCACCAAGGCGGGGGTGCCATGGTTCCGGATCAACCCGGAGGTCCCGCACACCCACCAGTTCCACGTCTGGCTGCCGTACGGGGCGGACGCCCTGTCCGACGCCGCGCTCGGACAGGCCGAGGAGACCGGAGTGGCCCTCTTCCGCCGCTGGTTCCCGGCGCCCGCGGGCCCGCCCGGGCTCTCGTGCACGGAGCTGACGGTGGCGCAGCCGGGCCTGCGGTGGTCGGCGGAGGACGTACGGGACGCGGTGGCGGAGTTCGTACGGAGGCTGGGCGAGGGGAGCAAGGGGTGAGCGGGCGCCCCCGCCCCTGACCCCGCCCCTCAGCGGCAGGCCGGCGGCCGGTGCGGGGCGAAGAGGCGGCCCAGGGCGGCGCGCAGCCGGCCGCCCGCGAGGCGGCCGGCGAGGACCGCTTCGAAGCGCCGGTAGTCCCGTATTTCGCGCAGGGTGCGCACGTCGTGCGTGCCCGGCAGCGGGGGCGGCGGCTCCTGGAGCCGGGCCGTGCGACAGGTGTCGAGCATGTGCTGCTGGATGGCGTCCATGCATCCAGGCTGCGCCGGTCCGGGCCGTCCGTCGCGCCGATTGACCAGGGGCGTCAAACGACGGGGCCGCTGTCAGTGGGGCGGTGCACCATGGGCGCATGAGCGTGTGCATCGACATCACGGGTTTGCCGCGGGAGCGGATCGTCTTCGGACCCTCTCCGCTGGCCGAGCTGGGCGCCGCCCTGCACGCGCTCTCCGAGCCCGCGCACCACGCCCGGCTGCACGGCTGGACCACCACCACGGCGGCCGGGCTCAAGCCGGAGCTGGCCGACCGGCTGCACGAGGCGGACTTCCTGTGGCGGTCCACCCGCTCGGACATCCTGCTCCCGCCGCGGCCCCGCGAGACGCTGGCCGAGGAGCTGGACGACCTCGACCGCATGGCCGACGAGAAGTACGTGGCGGCGGCGCTGGAGATCTCCTGCGCGAGCCTCTACAACGCGGGGACGCCGTCCCCGCTGGTCGACGCGCGGATGCGGGACCGCGCCCTGGACCTCGCCGCCGCGCGCGGCCCGCGCCAGGCCGCCTTCGTGAAGCGGATGCTGCTCGACCCGCCGGGGGCGCGCGCGTGGATACGCAGGCTGCTGGAGGACTGCGACGCCGCGTTCTTCGGGGAGACCTGGCAGCGCGTCCGGGTCCAACTGGCCGCCGACGCACGGCACAAGACGGAGCTCCTGAAGCACAAGGGCCTGGCGGAGGCGGTCGCCGCGGTCTCCCCCGCCGTCGCCCTCGAACAGGACGAGTGACCCACGGGCGTACGAGCGCGGCGGGCACCGGACTGACGTTCATTCCCACCGCGTTCGGCTGGCCGCACCTGTTCGCGCTGCACGCGCCGGGCTGGCAGCCGGTCGTCCAGTACCCGGTCCCGACGGGCGAGTTGGGCGGCGCCGCGCCCGTCGACGTGGTGAAGGCACGCCTTGAGGCGGTCGCGCACCCGATGCGGATGCGGCTGTGCCGCAGCCTCGCCCGGGGCGCGTACACGACGAGCGAGCTGGCCGACGCGTACGGGATCAGCGCCCCGGAGGTGTCCCGCCACCTCGCGGTGATGAAGAAGGCGGGCCTGCTCACGACGCAGCGGCGTGGGCGGTATGTACTGCATCAGCTGGATGTCGCCGTGGTCGCCCGGCTGGGCAGCGACTTCTTGGAGGGGGTGCTTCGCTGAGGCCGTGGGGTCGCTGGTTCGACTGCGGACCGCAGGGGCCGGTCGCGTCCACGCGGCGGAGCCGCGAAATGTCACAGCCCCGCGCCCCTTGGGGTCGGGGGCCGCTGTACCAGTCCCCTGCGCCGGCAGGTGCCTGGAGGCGCGCGGGGAACTGCGCGCCCAGCCACGGACGACCCGAACCCGGCGAACTCACCCCTTCACCCGCAACAACAACTTCCCCACCGACGCCCGGCTCTCCATCAGCCGATGCGCCTCGGCCGCATCCTCCAAGGGGAATTCGGCCGTCACCGGCAGCTCGACCCGGCCGTCCGCCGCGAGGGCGAACGAACGTCCGGCCAGCTCGCGCAGCGCGTCCGGGGCGCCGGCCGCCAGGCCCAGGATGGAGAAGCCCGCGACCGAGCGGGCACCCGGGTAGAGCTCGGGCTGCCCGACGCGCCACGGCTCCCCGCCACCCGCGTTCCCGTACGAGACGAGCCGCCCGAACAGGGTCAGCGCGTCCAGCCCCTGACGCAGCGTCTCGCCGCCGACCGGGTCAAGGACGAGGTCCACGCCCCGGCCGCCGGTCGCCCGGCGCACATCCTGGGCGAAGGAGCCGGTGAGGAACGCGTCGTCGTACCCGTGCTCGCGCGCGTACGCGGCCTTGGCCTCGCTGGACACCACGCCGTAGACGGCGCCCGCGCCCGCGAGCCGGGCGATCTGCCCCACGACCGTGCCGACGCCGCCCGCCGCGCCCTGGACCAGGACGCTCTCGCCGGGCTGCAGCCGCCCCACCTCGTGGACGAGGGCGTGCGCGGTGGGCAGGACCGTGGGGAGCGTGGCGGCGGTGCGCAGGCCGACGCCCCCGGGCACCGGGAAGACGGCGGCGGCCGCGACGACGGCGACGTCCGCGTAGCCGCCGCCCTCGGCCATCGCCGCGACCTCCTGGCCGACGACGAGCCCTTCGACGCCCGCGCCGAGCTCCCGTACGCGCCCGGAGACCTCAAGGCCCGGCACGAACGGCAGGGACCGCACCCGGTAGCCCTCCGAACGGGCCTTCACCTCGGCGAAGTTGACCCCGGCGTAGGCGACGTCGATGGCGACCTCGCCGGGACCGGGCCTGGGCACCTCGGTCTCCACCAGCCGAAGTACTTCCGGACCGCCCAGCTCGCTGACCTGAATCGCACGCATGACGTGAGTCCCCCTCGGCACCTAAAGTGTTCAATGAATGTCGAACACTCAGGAGTGTACGACCCACATCGAACACTCGGCAAGAGCGCCTCGCCGGGCCCGGCCAGGAGGAAGGACACCGATGACCCATCGCGCGGCACCCGAACACACCCACCCCGACAAGGTCCCCCTGATCACGGCCCTGGACGCCCTCGGCGACCCGGTCCGCCTCCAGCTCGTGCGCGAGCTCGCCGAGTCCCAGGAGTGGACGCGCAGCTGCGGCTCGTTCGACGTGCCCGTACGCAAGGCGGCGCTGAGCCACCACTTCTCGGTGCTGCGCGCGGCCGGTCTTGTCGAGCAGCGCGACGACGGGTCCAAGCGGGTCAACCGCCTGCGCCGCGAGGAGTTCGACGAGCGCTTCCCGGGGCTGCTCGCACTGGTCCTGCGCGGCGACTGAGGACGTACGGGCCGCTGAGGACCGTACGGGGCCACGAGAGCGGACGGCTCAGAGCCCTCCGGCCCGCACCAGCCCCGACTCGTACGCGAGGACGACCACCTGGACCCGGTCCCGCAGCCCCAGCTTCGTCAGGATCCGGCCGACATGGGTCTTCACGGTGGCCTCCGAGAGGACCAGACGCGCCGCGATCTCGCCATTCGAGAGGCCCTGCGCGACCAGCAGCATGACCTCGCGCTCGCGCTCGGTCAGCCTGTCCATGGCGCCGCCGGGTCCCTTCTCCTTGCCGGTCGTCGGCAGCATCGGGGCGAACCGGTCGAGCAGGCGCCGGGTGGTGGACGGCGCGACGACCGCGTCACCGCTGTGCACCGAACGGATGGCGGCCAGCAGTTCGCCCGGCGGCACGTCCTTCAGCATGAAGCCGCTGGCGCCCGCCTTCAGACCGGAGAACGCGTACTCGTCCAGGTCGAAGGTGGTCAGGATCAGCACCTTGGGGGGCGTCTCGGCCGAGCAGATCCGACGCGTCGCCTCCACCCCGTCGAGCCGCGGCATGCGCACGTCCATCAGCACCACGTCCACGGCGGTCGCGCGGAGGGTCTCGATCGCCTCCGCGCCGTCGCCCGCCTCCGCGACGACCTCCATGTCCGGCTGGGCGGCGAGCACCATCCGGAAGCCGGTGCGCAGCAGCACCTGGTCGTCGACGAGCATCACGCGGATCGTCATCGGGTCCCTCTCCATCACGACGTACGAGAAATTCGGGCGTACGGGAAAACTAGTGCGCGTACGGGAACTAGTGGGCGGGCTTCAGCGGCAGCAGGGCGCTGATGCGGAAGCCGCCGCCCGGCCGCGGCCCCGCGTCCAGGGTGCCGCCCACCATGCCGACGCGCTCGCGCATGCCGATCAGACCGTGCCCCCGGCCGTCGGCGCCGCCGTCCTCGTACATCTCGTGCGCCGCCCCGCGCCCGTCGTCCTCGACCAGCAGGCCGAGCCCGTCGTCGAAGTAGACCAGGCGGACGCTGGCGCCCGCCTCCGGGCCGCCGTGCTTGCGCGTGTTGGTGAGCGCCTCCTGCACGATCCGGTACGCCGTGAGCTCGACACCACTGGGCAGCGGGCGCGGGGTGCCCTCGATCTTGAAGTCCACGGTGAGCCCGGCCGTACGCACCTGCTCGACCAGCTCCTCGATCTGCTCGACGTCCGGCTGCGGCACATACTCCCCCGCCTCCCGGTGCTCACCCGTGCGCAGCACGCCGAGCAGGCGGCGCATCTCGGCGAGCGCCTGGCGGCCGGTCATCGAGATGGTCTCCAGGGCGATCTTCGCCTGGTCGGGCGCGCTGTCCATCACATACGCGGCGCCGTCCGCCTGGACCACCATCACCGAGACGTTGTGGGCGACGACGTCGTGCAGCTCGCGGGCGATCCGGGCGCGCTCGGCGGCGACGGCGACCTTCGCCTGCGCCTCGCGCTCCTTCTCCAGGCGGGCGGCGCGCTCCTCCAGCTCGGCGAAGTACGCCCGTCGGGTGCGCATCGAGTCGCCGAGGACCCAGGCGAGGATGAACGGGACCGTCATCACGATGACGAAGAAGACGGTCTGGCCAGGGCTCATGCCGCCGTCGCTGCCGTTGTAGTCGGGCCAGCGCACCATCGCGATCACAGCGGCGAGCAGCGAGCCCACCAGGGCGAACCGCGAGGCCCAGCGCTCGCCGACGGCGGCCGCCGTGTAGATCGCGACCAGCATGGCGAAGTCCGACACGTTCGGGCTGACGTTCAGCGCCAGCTGGACCAGCCCCATTCCGGCCGCGAGCACCACCGTCTTCTCGGGTGCGCGGCGGCGCAGCGCCACGACGACGCTCAGTCCGACGGCGATCAGCAGGGCCGCCGGGGTCGAGCCGTGGCCGGTACCGCCGGAGACGAGCGACATGCCGGAGATCCCGAAGAGGAAGACCGCCCAGAGGGTGTCGACCGCGGTCGGGTGTCTGCGGATGAAGTCGTAGAGGAGCTGCACGTAACCCAGCGTAGGGAAGCCGGATCGGTGCAAGGGTCAACCGGAGGGTCGATCCGGGTCGCCGGGGCGTACTCCCCAAGGTGGAGGGCGCCTAGCCTTCTGCTGTGAAACACGAGGTGAGGGACGACACAGCGAGGGGTTCGCAGGCCTGGTCCGGCTGGCGGGCGGCGACCGAACAGGCCCTGTACGGCCCCGGCGGCTTCTACCTCCGCCCCGAGGGCCCCGCAGGCCACTTCCGTACCTCCGTCCACGCCTCGCCGCTCTTCGCCCAGGCCGTGGCGCGGCTCCTGGAGGAGGTCGCGCAGGAGCTCGGGGGCGGCGAGGTCGCGTTCGTCGACATGGGCGCGGGGCGCGGGGAGCTCGTCACGGGCGTACTGGCCGCGCTGCCCGCCGGATTCCCCGTACGGGCGTACGCCGTGGAGCGCGCGGCGCGTCCGCCGGGGCTCGATGAGCGGGTGACGTGGCTCGCTCGGCCTCCCGCCGGCGTCCGGGGCCTCCTGTTCGCCAACGAGTGGCTGGACAACGTCCCGGCGGACGTGGCCGAGGCCGACGCGGACGCCGTCCCGCGCGAGGTCCTGGTCCGCCCCGACGGCACCGAACACCTCGGCGCGCCCGTCTCCGGCGAGGACGCGCGCTGGCTGGAACGGTGGTGGCCCCTGCGGGAGCCCGGCGACCGGGCGGAGATCGGCCGCACGCGGGACGAGGCGTGGGCGGGGGCGGTCGGCACGTTGTCCGCGGGGCTGGCGGTGGCGGTGGACTACGGGCACGTGGCCGGGGGGCGCCCGCGGTACGGAACCCTCACGGGCTTCCGGGGCGGCCGCGAGGTGGCCCCCGTCCCGGACGGCACGTGCGACATCACGTCCCATGTGGCGCTGGACGCGTGCGCGGGCCGGTCCGGGGAGCTGCTGCTTCAGCGCGAGGCCCTGGCCGGGCTGGGCGTAGCGGGCGATCGCCCGCCCCTGTCCCTGGCGTCGACGGACCCGGCCGCCTACGTACGGGCGCTGGCGCGCGCGGGGGAGGCGGCGGAGCTGGTGGCTCGGGGCGGGCTGGGGGACTTTCTGTGGCTGCGGCAGCGGGTGTGAGGGAGACGTCTGCGGGCGGGTGGGGCTGGCCCTCCGGGGGCGGGTCCTTGTCTGCGGGCCGGTGGGGGCTGATCGCGCAGTTCCCCGCGCCCCTTCTGGGCCCGGTGTTTGACTGCGGGCCGGTCGGGGCTGATCGCGCAGTTCCCCGCGCCCCTTCTGGGCCCGGTGTTTGACTGCGGGCCGGTCGGGGCTGGCCGCGCAGTTCCCCGCGCCCCTGAGGGGGATGCGAGGCTCGGCCCGAGCGGGGGCCCTGGGGGCGGGGTTTTGTCTGCGGGCCGGTGGGGGCGGGCCGCGCAGTTCCCCGCGCCCCCTTCTGGGCCCGGTGTTTGACTGCGGGCCGGTGGGGGCGGGCCGCGCAGTTCCCCGCGCCCCTAGGGGGGACGGGGCTGGGGCGCTAGTCCCTTAGCGGGGTGCAGGGGCGGAGCCCCCAGGGGTGCAGGGGCGGAGCCCCCAGGGGTGCAGGGGCGGAGCCCCCAGGGGTGCAGGGGCGGAGCCCCGCCAGGGGTGCAGGGGGCGGAGCCCCCGCTCAGGGGTCCGGGGGCGTAGCCCCCGGGGAAACCCACTCACCCTTACCCCCACCCACCCCCGGAGGGTCTGGGGAAGGGGTGGGGTGGGGGAAACCACCCCCCGCCGGGGATACTGTCGCCCATGACGGAGACCACGGTCGGCATCGGCGGGGCGGCGGAGAGCACCGACATGGTGCTCAACATCGGCCCCCAGCACCCCTCCACCCACGGCGTGCTCCGCCTCCGCCTCGTCCTCGACGGCGAGCGCATCCGGCACGCCGAACCGGTCGTCGGCTATATGCACCGCGGCGCCGAGAAGCTCTTCGAGGCGCGCGACTACCGCCAGATCGTCATGCTCGCCAACCGCCACGACTGGCTCTCCGCCTTCTCCAACGAGCTCGGCGTCGTCATGGCCGTCGAGCGCATGCTCGGCATGGAGGTCCCGGAGCGCGCGGTCTGGACCCGCACGCTCCTCGCCGAGCTGAACCGCGTGCTCAACCACTTGATGTTCCTCGGCTCGTACCCCCTCGAACTGGGCGGAATCACCCCGATCTTCCACGCCTTCCGTGAGCGCGAGGAACTCCAGCACGTGATGGAGGAGGTCTCCGGCGGACGTATGCACTACATGTTCAACCGCGTCGGCGGCCTCAAGGAGGACCTCCCGCTGGGCTGGCTGGGCCGCGCCCGGGAGGCCGTCGCCGCCGCCAACTCGCGGATGGACGTGTACGACCGGCTCGTGCTCGGCAACGAGATCTTCCGGGGCCGCACCCGCGGCGTCGGCGTCCTGTCCCAGGAGGCCGTGCACGCGTACGGCGTCAGCGGCCCCATCGCCCGCGGCTCGGGCGTCGACTTCGACCTGCGGCGCGACGAGCCGTACCTCGCGTACGGCGAACTCCAGGACACCCTGCGGGTCGTCACCCGCACCGAGGGCGACTGCCTGGCCCGCTTCGAGGTGCTCCTGGAGCAGACGCACAACGCCCTCGAACTCGCCGACGCCTGCCTCGACCGGCTCGCCGAGCTGCCGCCCGGCCCGATCAACCAGCGCCTCCCGAAGGTCCTGAAGGCCCCCGAGGGCCACACCTACGCGTGGACCGAGAACCCGCTGGGCATCAACGGGTACTACCTCGTCAGCAAGGGCGAGAAGACCCCGTACCGGCTCAAGCTCCGCTCGGCCTCGTACAACAACATCCAGGCCCTCACCGAGCTCCTCCCGGGCACGCTGGTCGCCGACATGGTCGCCATCCTGGGCTCGCTCTTCTTCGTCGTCGGCGACATCGACAAGTAGCCGCACCCCCAGACATACGACGGGGCCCCGGCGCATCAAGCGCCGGGGCCCCCGTCCCGGCCCGGGGCGTTTAAACAAAAACCAAC
>NZ_JBHWUR010000062.1:0-45060 GCF_042737755.1 Streptomyces sp. NPDC059994 | reverse complement strand
GCCCCCGGCCCGCAACGGGCGCGTAGGGAGACGACTCCGTGGGCCCCAACACGGCCGGCGGGGCCCGACAGCACACCGCCCCGGCGCCGCCCCCGTTTTCCCGCACACTCCGGGGAACTCGGCGGCGGCGCTTTTCCGTTGGGCGTACGGGGCACGGCGACGCCAAGCGGGCGCAGAACCTCCGGGCCCCGCTGTTCCGCCCGACTGTGACGTGTGGCACGATGCTGGCCACCCCCACCACCCGCACCGCCCTTCACAGGAGACCTCCCGCGTGCAGACTGCCGCCGTCCCCGAGCTCGCGCACACCCACGCCCGCCCGGTGCACTGGCTGGCCACGGCCGCAGTGATGGCCGGGGTCGTGGCGCTGGCCGGCTGGCTGCAGCCGGACGCCGCCAAGGCCTCCCAAGGGGCCGCGGGCGCCCGCGTGGCAGCGGCTCCGGCCCCCGACGCGGCGGCCGTCGCCTACCCGCTCCAGTGCGGCACGGTGGGCACCCAGGTAGCGGCCCGGGCCGAGGGGGACCTCGACGGCGACGGCAGCCCCGAGACCGTGGCCGTCGTCCACTGCCGGGCCGGCTCGGGCACCCCGCCGAGCGGGATCTACGTCCTGACCCGGCCCGCCGTGAAGGGCGCCCCGCCGCGCCTGGTGGCGACGCTGGCCGACCCCCGGGAGAAGTTCGGCGTCTCCGGCCTCGCGGTCCAGGACGGAACGGTCACGGCCACGCTGCTCGGCTACTCGTCGCCGAGCGTGCCGCGCTGCTGCCCCGACGAGGAGCGGAAGGCCAAGTGGCGCTGGCAGGGCGGGAAGTTCGTCCGGAGCATCCGGTCCCAAGCACTGGGTGCCTGATTCGTCACCTGGCGTACGTACTTCGTTACGTACGGTCTCAGTCGGCGTCCGGCCCGTACACCTCGGTGCTGTCCGAAACCCGTCGTACGTGAATGCAGTCGCCCGGGCAGTCCTTCACCGAGTCGACGACGTCCTGGAGCAGTGGCAGCGGGACCGGCGTCACGGCGCCCGGCGACTGCAACAGCTCGTCCTCGGCGCTCTTCACATAAGCCAGACCGTCGATGTCCAGCTCGAAGACCTCGGGCGCGTACTGGACACAGATCCCGTCGCCCGTGCAGAGCTCCTGGTCGATCCAGACCTCAAGAGCGTCGTTCATGTCGCCTGCCGTTCGTGCGCGGTGCTGTGTTCGTGCGGAGTGCCCCACCGGCCGGGACGCCGAGCAATCGGCACCAGTCCTGACGGGTGTTGACCGACTCGACGATACAACCGGCCGCTTTCCGATGTTGATGGGTGGGTATTCCCCTGGCGTGAGGGAGAGCGCAAGGGTGAAGATCGGACACACCCCGCAGTCTTTGTGATCTAGGGGTTTCAATCACCACCCGCCCAGGTAGGGTCAGGAAGCGTCCAGCTCCCCTTGGAGGAGGTGAGGACCGTGGCAGCCCACGACGACGACATCAACCGCGGCATCCGGCCCGCGCGGGGGTCTGAGGACCCAGCCGGCCAGGTTGCCTATCTAGAGCAGGAAATCGCCGTCCTGCGACGCAAGCTCGCCGACTCTCCGCGTCATACGAGGATTCTCGAAGAGCGGATCGTCGAGCTGCAGACCAACCTGGCGGGCGTGTCCGCGCAGAACGAGCGGCTCGCCAATACGCTCCGCGAGGCCCGGGACCAGATCGTGGCCCTCAAGGAGGAGGTCGACCGGCTCGCACAGCCGCCGGCCGGCTTCGGTGTCTTCCTGCACGCCAACGAGGACGGCACCGCCGACATCTTCACCGGGGGCCGCAAGCTCCGGGTGAACGTCAGCCCCAGCGTCGAGCTCGACGAGCTCCGGCGCGGCCAGGAAGTCATGCTCAACGAAGCGCTCAACGTGGTCGACGCCATGGAGTTCGAGCGCGCCGGGGACATCGTCACCCTCAAGGAGATCCTTGAGGACGGCGAGCGCGCCCTGGTGGTAGGGCACACCGACGAGGAACGGGTGGTCAGGCTCGCCGAGCCGCTGCTGGACGCCACCATCCGCCCCGGCGACGCCCTCCTGCTCGAACCCCGCTCCGGCTACGTGTACGAAGTGGTCCCCAAGAGCGAGGTCGAGGAACTGGTCCTCGAAGAGGTCCCGGACGTCGACTACGAGAAGATCGGCGGACTCGGCGGCCAGATCGAGATGATCCGCGACGCGGTCGAGCTCCCCTACCTCTACCCGGACCTCTTCAAGGAGCACGAACTGCGGCCGCCCAAGGGCATCCTGCTCTACGGCCCGCCCGGCTGCGGCAAGACGCTCATCGCCAAGGCCGTCGCCAACTCGCTCGCCAAGAAGGTCGCCGAGGTCACCGGCCAGCCCGCGGGGAAGAGCTACTTCCTCAACATCAAGGGCCCCGAACTCCTCAACAAGTACGTCGGAGAGACCGAGCGGCACATCCGCCTCGTCTTCCAGCGAGCCCGCGAGAAGGCCAGCGAGGGCACCCCCGTCATCGTCTTCTTCGACGAGATGGAGTCCCTCTTCCGCACCCGCGGATCCGGCGTCAGCTCGGACGTGGAGAACACCATCGTCCCCCAGCTGCTCGCCGAGATCGACGGTGTGGAGGGCCTGGAGAACGTCATCGTCATCGGCGCCTCCAACCGCGAGGACATGATCGACCCCGCGATCCTGCGGCCCGGCCGGCTCGACGTCAAGATCAAGATCGAGCGCCCGGACGCGGAGGCGGCCAAGGACATCTTCGCCAAGTACCTCACGGCGTCCCTGCCGCTGCACGCGGACGACCTGTCCGAGCACAGCGGTTCCAAGGACGCCGCGGCACACGGGATGATCCAGTCCGTCGTGGAGCAGATGTACGCGGAATCCGAGGAGAACCGCTTCCTGGAAGTCACGTACGCCAACGGCGACAAGGAAGTCCTCTACTTCAAGGACTTCAACTCCGGCGCCATGATCCAGAACATCGTGGACCGGGCCAAGAAGATGGCCATCAAGGCCTTCCTCGACCACAACCAGAAGGGCATCCGCGTCTCCCACCTCCTCCAGGCCTGCGTGGACGAGTTCAAGGAGAACGAGGACCTGCCCAACACCACCAACCCCGACGACTGGGCCCGTATCTCCGGAAAGAAGGGCGAACGGATCGTGTTCATCCGTACCCTCGTCACCGGAAAGCAGGGCGCGGACACCGGACGCTCCATCGACACCGTGGCCAACACCGGTCAGTACCTGTAGCACACAGGGCGGCTGCGGGTGCCCGACCGGGGCATCCGCAGCCGACTGCTTTTCCGGCCAAAAACAGGCCACAGACAGACCAAGAGCAATGACGGAATTGATCTCCCCACCAGCGCAAAGGCGTTCTAGGCTCTTCCGTACCGCCGAGTCGCGCAGTGCGGGGACGGGCACCGCACACGCACCGGAGAAACAGCGGTACTTGAGCGACGCTCCCGGAGGGGAGCGCCGCCGGGCAAGGAGGGCCGCATGACCGTACGGCGAGTAATGGGCATCGAGACGGAGTACGGCATCTCCGTCCCCGGCCACCCCAATGCCAATGCCATGCTCACCTCGTCCCAGATCGTCAACGCCTACGCGGCGGCGATGCACCGGGCGCGCCGCGCCCGCTGGGACTTCGAGGAGGAGAACCCGCTGCGGGACGCCCGCGGCTTCGACCTCGCCCGCGAGGCCGCCGACAACAGCCAGCTCACCGACGAGGACATCGGCCTCGCCAACGTCATCCTCACCAACGGGGCACGGCTGTACGTCGACCACGCCCACCCCGAGTACAGCTCACCCGAGGTCACCAACCCGTTCGACGCGGTGCTCTGGGACAAGGCGGGCGAGCGCATCATGGCCGAGGCGGCCGAACGCGCGGCGCAGCTCCCCGGCGCCCAGCCGATCCACCTCTACAAGAACAACACCGACAACAAGGGCGCCTCCTACGGCACGCACGAGAACTACCTGATGAAGCGGGAGACCCCGTTCAGCGACATCGTGCGCCACCTCACCCCGTTCTTCGTCTCCCGCCAGGTCATCACCGGCGCCGGCCGCGTCGGCATCGGCCAGGACGGCCACGAGCACGGCTTCCAGATCAGCCAGCGCGCCGACTACTTCGAGGTCGAGGTCGGCCTGGAGACCACTCTCAAGCGCCCCATCATCAACACGCGCGACGAGCCGCACGCGGACGCGGAGAAATACCGCCGGCTGCACGTCATCATCGGCGACGCCAACCTGTCCGAGATCTCCACCTATCTCAAACTCGGTATGACGGCCCTGGTCCTCTCGATGATCGAGGACGGCTTCATCAACGTCGACCTCGCCGTCGACCAGCCGGTCCGCACCCTCCACCAGGTCTCCCACGACCCCGACCTGCGCCACCTCGTCACCCTGCGCAGCGGCCGCACGCTCACCGCCGTACAACTCCAGATGGAGTACTTCGAGCTCGCGCGCAAGTACGTGGAGGAGCGGTTCGGCGCCGACGCCGACGACCAGACCAAGGACGTCCTCGGCCGCTGGGAGGACGTGCTCAACCGGCTGGAGAACGACCCGATGAGCCTCTCCGGCGAACTCGACTGGATCGCCAAACGGGAGCTCATGGAGGGCTACCGGCGGCGCGACGGCCTCGGCTGGGACGCGGCCCGGCTGCACCTCGTCGACCTCCAGTACGCCGACGTACGGGCCGAGAAGGGCCTCTACAACCGCCTGGCGGCCCGCGGCAAGATGAAGCGGCTCCTCGACGAGCCGGCGGTCTCCCGGGCCCGTGCGAAGCCCCCGGAGGACACCAGGGCGTACTTCCGCGGCCGCTGTCTGGAGCAGTACGCGGACGACGTCGCCGCGGCCTCCTGGGACTCGGTGATCTTCGATCTGCCGGGCCGTGACTCGCTCCAGCGCGTACCAACCCTGGAACCGCTTCGCGGAACGCGTAATCACGTGAAGGAGCTGCTCGACCGCTGCCGGACGGCCGAGGATCTGGTCCGGGTGCTCTCGGGCGGCTGACCCGGGGCTGAAAAGTCGTCGGCGTGGGAAACACAGAGGTAGGCCCCGCACGTTCCACCAAGTGCGGGGCCGATGTCAGGCCCTGCTTGTAGGGTCTGATCAAGGACATCGAACCGAGCGGGGTGAGGTAGATGGCGGCCAAGGACACCGGCGGCGGACAGCAGAAGGCCACGCGTTCCACCGAGGAGGTCGAGGAGCAGACCCAGGACGCGCAGGCTTCGGAGGACCTCAAGGAGCGCCAGGAGAAGCTCTCGGACGACGTCGACTCGGTGCTGGACGAGATCGACGATGTCCTGGAGGAGAACGCGGAGGACTTCGTGCGGTCCTTCGTTCAGAAGGGTGGACAGTAGTCCACGGATGTGAACGGCGGGGGGTGTGTCCGAGGGAGCGACGGCTCCCCTCGGCGGGGGCGGCACGCGGCGTGCCCAACCCGCCCTTCCGCCCTCGCCGTTCATGTGGATCACCGCCACGAGACGGGTAAGGTCCGTGGCGTACGGTGCTTCAACTGCAATTCGGCCATCGGCAAGTTGGGAGACGATCCCGACGCAGTTCGTCGGGCTGCCGCCTACCTGGAGGGAACCTCGTGGAAGCCAACACTCGTGGCACAGGGCGTCTACCAGCTGCCTTCCTGACGCCGGGCTCGTCCTCGTTCATGGACTTCCTGTCCGAGCACTCGCCCGAGATGCTGCCCGGCAAGCGGGTGCTGCCGCCCGTGCAGGGGCACGTGGAGGCGCCGCACGGCACGACCATCGTGGCGGCGACGTTCCCCGGCGGCGTGGTGCTCGCCGGTGACCGGCGCGCGACGATGGGCAACATGATCGCCCAGCGCGACATCGAGAAGGTGTTCCCGGCGGACGAGTACTCGGCGGTGGGCATCGCCGGTACCGCAGGTCTCGCCGTGGAGATGGTCAAGCTCTTCCAGCTGGAGCTGGAGCACTTCGAGAAGGTCGAGGGTGCCACCCTCTCCCTGGAGGGCAAGGCCAACCGCCTCTCCACCATGATCCGCGGCAACCTCGGCATGGCCATGCAGGGCCTGGCGGTGGTCCCGCTCTTCGCGGGGTACGACGTGGACCGCGAGAAGGGCCGCATCTTCTCGTACGACGTCACCGGCGGCCGCTCCGAGGAGCACGGGTACGCCGCCACCGGCTCCGGTTCGATCTTCGCCCGTGGCTCGATGAAGAAGCTGTACCGCGAGGACCTGACCGAGCAGCAGACCACCACCCTGGTCGTCCAGGCGCTCTACGACGCGGCGGACGACGACTCGGCGACCGGCGGTCCCGATGTCGCCCGCCGGATCTATCCGATCGTCACCGTCATCAGCGACGAGGGCTTCCGGCGGCTGACCGAGGCGGAGTCCTCCGAGATCGCCCGCTCGATCCTGGAGCGGCGTCTGGAGCAGCCCGACGGCCCGCGTGCCGCGCTGCTCTGAGGCCGCTGAGATGACCCCGCCACTGACAGAAAGGGACGGATAGCCGGTGTCGACGCCGTTCTATGTCTCACCCCAGCAGGCCATGGCCGACCGTGCCGAGTACGCCCGCAAGGGCATCGCGCGCGGCCGCAGCCTGGTCGTGCTGCAGTTCGCCGACGGCATTGTCTTCGTCGGCGAGAACCCGTCCCGTGCGCTGCACAAGTTCAGCGAGATCTACGACCGGATCGGCTTCGCGGCCGCCGGCAAGTACAACGAGTACGAGAACCTCCGGATCGGCGGTGTGCGCTACGCGGATCTGCGGGGATACACCTACGACCGCCACGATGTGACGGCCCGTGGTCTGGCCAACGTGTACGCGCAGACGCTGGGCACCATCTTCTCCAGTGTCGGCGAGAAGCCGTACGAGGTGGAGCTGGTGGTCGCCGAGGTCGGGGCGACGCCGGAGGAGGACCAGATCTACCGGCTGCCGCACGACGGCTCGATCGTGGACGAGCACGGCTCGGTCGCGGTCGGCGGCAACGCGGAGCAGATCAGCACGTTCCTCGACCAGCGCCACCAGGACGGCATGTCGTTGGCGGAGGCGCTGAAGCTGGCCGTGCAGGCCCTGTCGAACCAGACCAACGGTGCCGAGCGGGAGATTCCCGCGGAGCGTCTGGAGGTCGCGGTGCTCGACCGGACGCGGCCGCAGCAGCGGAAGTTCAAGCGGATCGTCGGTCGTCAGCTGTCCCGTCTCCTGCAGACGGAAGAGGCGAGCGCCGAGCCGACCGAGGTGCCGTCGGACGACGACGAAGAGTGACGAAGACCAGACACGAGTAGAAGCGTCGGCCCGGTCGACGTGAAGACCTGTGCCCCGCCGTTTCTCACGGCGGGGCACAGGCCTTTCCCGGTTCAGGCCGCGGGCGGGGCCGTGGAGCCTCGCACGATCAGGGTGACGGGCAGGTCGCCCGGTTCGGGCTCGCGGCCGTCCAGGACCGCGAGCAGTGCGGCCATACCGCGCTCGCCCACCTGCTCGGCGGGCAGCTGGACGGTGGTGAGCTCGGGTTCGAGGGCGGTGGCGAGCGCGAGGTCGTCGAATCCGGCCACCGAGATGTCGTCGGGGATGCGCAGACCGAGCCGCCGGGCGGCCTTGCAGGCCCCCGCCGCCAGGATGTCGTCGTCGCAGACGAGGGCGGTGGGGCGGGTCCCGGCGCGGGTGAGGGCGTGTTCGGCCGCCTTGCGGGCGGCGTCGACGGTGAGTGCGGAGGGCACGGTCAGGACTTCGGCGTCGGGGGTCCGGCGCAGTGCGTCCTCCAGGGCCCGGCCGCGTACGTGGAAGGTCCAGGAGTCCACGGCGGAGGCGAGGTGGGCGAACCTGCGGTGGCCGAGGCCGAGCAGATGCTCCGTCACCTGCCGTATGCCGTCGGCGATGTCGAGGTTGACGCGGGCGGCGGGGCCGGCTTCGGCGGGGTCGCTGTCGAGCATCACGAGGGGCAGGTCGGTGCCCTGGATGCCGGCGAGGGCGTCGGCGGCCATGGAGGAGGCGATGACGCCGTCGAGGGCGGCGCGGGCGGAGTCGAAGGGGTCGCGGGCGGGGCCGACGCCCTCGGGGGAGGGGTAGAGGACGACGCCGAAGTCGTGTTCTGCGGCGACGCGGGCGGCGCCGGTGTAGACGCGGGCGAAGAACTCGTTGGTGAGGGCGGGGACGACGAGAAGGGCGGTACGGGTGCGGCCGAGGCGCAGGCTGCGGGCGGCGAGGTTGGGCCGGTAGCCGAGTTCGCGGGCCGCGTCGCGGACGAGGGCGGCGGTCCTCTCGGAGACACGGCCGTGCCACTTGTCGCCGAGGACGAGGGAGACGGTGGCCTGGGAGACCCCGGCCGCGCGGGCGACGTCCCGGCTGGTCGGCTGGGTCTTCACGGGGTCCTCCGGCGGGGTGTGGTGGCTGGGTGCCCTGGGTCCGGGGTGGACCCGGGGGTTGTCGACATGGTACGTATGACGCCGGACGTTATACGTAAAACTAATTCAACCGAGAGGCGACATGGCGGCGGGATATCTGGAGATCCTCCGGACGCGGCACGCCGCGCGACTGCTGGTGGGGACGCTGACGGGGCGGCTGCCGAACGCCACCGCGGCCATCGCCGTGGTCCTGTTCGTCCGCGCCGAGGGCGGCGGCTACTCCCTGGCGGGCGCGCTCACCGCGGTGTACGGCGTGGCCACCGCGGCCGGGCAGCCGCTCCTCGGCCGGGCCGTGGACCTCCACGGGCAGCCCCGGGTGATGCTGCCGGCGTCGGTGGCCAGCGCCCTGGGAATGGCCGTCCTCGCGTTCAGCGGCATCGACCCGGTCGCGGTGGCGTACGCGGCGATGGTCGTGGCCGGGTTCTGCACACCGCCGCTGGAGGGCGGACTGCGGGCGCTGTGGCCCAGCGTCCTGACCCGCCAGGACCAGGTGCACACCGCGTACGCGATGGACGCGATAGCCCAGGAGGTGATGTTCACGGTCGGCCCGCTGCTGGTCACCCTCGGCATCGCCCTGTGGTCGCCCGCCACCGCGCTGGTCGCGATCAACGTGCTCGGGGTGCTCGGCGCGCTCTCGGTGGTCCTCTCGGAGCCCTCGCGCGCCTGGCGCTCGGCCCCGCGCGAGGCGCACTGGCTGGGCGCACTGCGCTCCACGGGGTTGCTCGCGCTCCTCGGATCCTTCTTCTTCGTCGGCCTCGCGCTGGGCGCGATCATCGTGGCTGCGTCGGCCTACGCCGACGACCACGGCAGGGACGCGGTCTACGGCTGGCTGATGGCGGCCAACGGCCTCGGGGCGCTGCTCGGCGGTCTCGTGTACGGGGCACGCCAGTGGGCCGGAACTCCCGAGAAACGGCTGATTTCGCTCGTCGCGCTGCTCGCGGTCGGCTATCTGCCGCTGATGCTCGTCCCCGGTGTCGTACCCATGGTGGGACTGGCCGTGGTGTCCGGGCTCTTCCTCGCGCCGTGCATCGCCTGCGCGTTCATCGTGGTCGACCGGCACGCCCCGCGCGGCACCGTGACCGAGGCGTTCTCCTGGCTGGTCACCGCGTTCGGAGTCGGCACCGCGCTCGGCACGGCCGTCGCCGGGCCCGCCGTCGAACTCGGCGGCAGCGCGGCGAGCTTCGCCGTCGCGGGCGGCGGCGGAGCGGCCGCACTCCTGGTGCTGCTCACCACCCGACGGGTCCTCGCAGCTCCCGGGCGTACGGAAAGTGTCGCGGCAGTTGACCAAAATGATCCAACCCGTGCTGCCGAACCCGGTTTCAGCTGAGGGCATCGGGCGTAATGTTCAGTCATGGACCGCCGCATTTTCGGGCTGGAGAACGAGTACGGCGTCACGTGCACGTTCAGGGGACAGCGCCGACTGTCACCTGACGAAGTGGCGCGCTACCTCTTCCGCCGTGTTGTGTCATGGGGCCGCAGCAGCAATGTCTTCCTGCGGAACGGCGCCCGCCTCTACCTCGACGTGGGTTCGCATCCGGAATACGCAACTCCCGAATGCGACAACGTGACCGAGCTGGTCACCCACGACAAAGCCGGCGAGCGCATTCTCGAAGGCCTGCTCGTCGACGCCGAGCGCCGCCTGCACGAGGAGGGAATCGCGGGCGACGTCTATCTCTTCAAGAACAACACCGATTCCGCGGGAAACTCCTACGGGTGCCACGAGAACTATCTCGTGGCCCGGCACGGTGAGTTCTCCCGGCTGGCGGACATCCTCATCCCGTTCCTGGTCACCCGTCAGCTCCTGTGCGGGGCGGGCAAGGTCCTCCAGACCCCGCGCGGCGCGGTCTACTGCGTCAGCCAGCGCGCCGAGCACATCTGGGAGGGCGTCAGCTCCGCGACGACCCGCTCGCGCCCGATCATCAACACCAGGGACGAGCCGCACGCGGACGCCGAGCGCTACCGGCGCCTGCACGTGATCGTGGGCGACTCCAACATGTCCGAGACGACCATGCTGCTCAAGGTCGGCGCCACCGACCTGGTGCTCCGCATGATCGAGGCGGGCACGGTGATGCGCGACCTGACGCTGGAGAACCCGATCCGGGCCATCCGCGAGGTCTCGCACGACATCACCGGCCAGCGCAAGGTGCGCCTTGCCAGCGGCCGCGAGGCCTCGGCGCTGGAGGTGCAGCGGGAGTACTACGAGAAGGCCGTCGACTTCGTGGAGCGCCGGGGTATCCGCACCGGCACCGTCGACCAGGTCCTGGAACTGTGGGGCCGCACGCTCGACGCGATCGAGGCCGAGGACCTGGACCGGATCGGCACCGAGATCGACTGGGTCATGAAGTACCAGCTGATCGAGCGGTACCGGGCGAAGAACAACATGACCATGTCGCACCCCCGGGTCGCCCAGATAGACCTGGCGTACCACGACATCCACCGCCAGCGGGGGCTGTACTACCTGCTGGAACGCAAGGGCCAGGCGGCCCGGATCTGCAACGACCTGAAGATCTTCGAGGGCAAGTCGGTGCCCCCGCAGACCACTCGGGCGCGGCTGCGCGGCGACTTCATCCGCCGGGCGCAGGAGCAGCGGCGGGACTTCACCGTCGACTGGGTGCACCTCAAGCTCAACGACCAGGCGCAGCGCACCGTGCTGTGCAAGGACCCTTTCCGATCCGTCGACGACAGGGTGGAGAAACTGATCGCCGGTATGTGACCGGGAAGCGACCGGCAACGTGAACACGGGCCCCGTACGTTCCTCGTACGGGGCCCGGAGTACGCCTTAGAGTGGCGGGCAAACTACCGTGCCGTCTGAGATCTGAGGAACACGTGCGCCGACTTGCCGGCCTGCTCGCCGTCCCGCTGCTGCTGATTGCCACAGCCGCCTGCGGAAGCGACGACAAGGGCTCCGACTCCACCTCCGACTCCGCCTCGATGAAGAACGGCCTGCCCGCCATCACCGCGGGCGCCAAGTTCGGGGAGAAGCCGACCCTCGCCAAGGGTGAGGGCACCCCGCCCAAGGCCCTCAAGGTGAACGTCCTCAGCGAGGGCAAGGGCGCGGCGCTCAAGAAGAACGACGCCGTCTCCGTGAACTACCTCGGCCAGGCCTGGGACTCGGACAAGCCGTTCGACAACAGCTTCGACCGCAAGGAGCCGTTCACGCTGACCCTCGGCGCCGGCCAGGTCATCAAGGGCTGGGACCAGGGCCTGGAGGGCCAGAAGGTCGGCAGCCGCGTCGAGCTGGGCATTCCGCCGGAGCTGGGTTACGGCGCGCAGGGCCAGGGCGACATCAAGCCCAACGCCACCCTGGTCTTCGTCGTGGACATCGTGAAGGCGACCACCATCCCGGCCTCCGCCAAGGGCAAGGAGGTCGCGCAGGAGGACAAGGACCTGCCGAAGGTGGGCACCAACACCGACGGCAAGGCGCCGACGCTGACCGTCCCCAAGACCGACGCGCCCAAGAAGCTGGTCTCCAACTACGTGCTGGAGAGCGACGGTGACGTGGTGAAGGACACGGACAGCGTGGTCCTGGCGTACGAGGGCGTCCTGTGGAAGGACAGCAAGAAGTTCGACAGCACCTACGACCAGGGCAAGACGCAGACCTTCGCGCTGCCGAACCTGACCCTCAAGGGCCTCAAGGCCGGTCTGGTCGGCAAGAAGGTCGGCAGCCGCATCCTGGTGGTCATCCCGCCGGACCAGGGCCTGGGCGACAAGGAGCAGTCGGGCATCCCGGCCAACTCGACCATGGTCTTCTCGATCGACATCCTGGCCAAGATGTGACGGTGAAGATGTAAGACTGTCCGGGTTGCCCTGCACGTATTCAAGAGGAGCAGTTCAGTGAGCATCGAGAAGCCCGAGATCGACTTCCCCGAGGGCGAGCCGCCGGCGGACCTGGAGATCAAGGAGATCTGGGAGGGCGACGGCGCCGTCGCCAAGGCGGGCGACTTCGTGAAGGTCCACTACGTGGGCGTCGCCTTCTCCACCGGCGAGGAGTTCGACTCCTCCTGGAACCGCGGCAACCCGCTGGAGTTCAAGCTCGGTGCCGGTCAGGTCATCCAGGGCTGGGACGCGGGCATCCAGGGCATGAAGGTCGGCGGCCGCCGCCGGCTGACCATCCCCGCGCACCTCGCCTACGGCGACCGTGGCGCCGGTGGCCAGATCGCGCCGGGTGAGACGCTTATCTTCGTCTGCGACCTGGTCGCTGTCTGATCACACCCGATCACACCGAGGGCCCGTGCCGCCTGGCACGGGCCCTCGGCTTTTGCCACGACACCCGGGGACGGTACGGTCAACGGTCGGGAGCAGCGGAGCCGCTCCCTCATGACGAGGAGAGGCGAAGGGCGTCGATGGCGATTGCCAAGGCCGAGCGGTTGATGAACCTGGCGCTGTGTCTGCTGGGCACGCGCCGTCCGCTCAGCAAGCGCGAGCTGCGCGGTTCCATCGAGGCCTATCTGGAGGCGGGGTCGGACGACGCCTTCAACCGGATGTTCGAGCGAGACAAGGACGATCTGCGCGAACTCGGCCTGGTCATCGAGACGGTGGAGAACCTCGACGGCGAGACGGGTTATCTGGCCCGCCGTGACTCCAACCGGCTGCCGCCGGTCCAGCTGGACGCCGAGGAGGCCGCCGCCCTGGGCCTGGCCGCCCGGGTCTGGCAGCAGGCCCGGCTCGCGGGCGCGGCCAGCGGCGCACTGCAGAAGCTGCGCGCCGCCGGAATGCCGGAAGCAGACAACCCGTACGAGCACAGCGCGATCGAGCCACGCATCCCGGTGCACGAGGCCGCTTTCGAGCCGTTGATGCTGGCGTGCCGCGACCGCCGCGCGGTCGTCTTCGAGTACCGCAAGGCCACCGCCGCCCGCCCCGGGACCCGCCATGTCGAGCCGTGGTCCCTGGAGTGCTGGCGCGGCCACTGGTACCTGGCGGGCTGGGACCGCGACCGGGGCGCCGAGCGGGTCTTCCGGCTCTCCCGGATCACCGGCAAGGTGCGCTCGCGGGCCGGCGCCTTCACCGCGCCGGTGCCCGACGTGGTCACCGTGCGCGAGACCGTGGAGAGCTGGGCGGGGGAGACCGCCACCCGCTCCGCGCGGATCAGGCTGCGCGCGGGCGCCGGCTATCCGCTGCGCTCGCGGGCCACCTCGACGCGGGAACTCGGCGACGGGTGGGACGAGTTGGAGATTCCGTACGGGCACGGGCTCGACGCCTGGCTCGTGGAGTTCGGCCCCGATGTGGTCGTGCTGGAGCCCGCGGACCTGCGGGCCGACGTGGTGGACCGGCTGCGCGCCGTGGCCAAGGGCTGAGGGGACCGGACGACCATGGCTGCCAACGCCATCGACCAGACGCGGCGGATGCTCTCCCTCGTCACCTATCTGCGCGAGCGGCCCGGGGCGCACGTCGCCGACGTCGCCCGCGCCTTCGGGATCACCGAGGACGAGCTGATCTCGGACCTCGACGTGCTGCCCATGTGCGGGACCAGCTTCCGCGGCGGCGACCTCCTCGACATCGACACCGACGGCGACCGCATCTGGTGGCGCAATCCCGGCGCCCTGGGCGCCGAGGCGGCCGAGCCGCTGCGGATCGCCGCCGACGAGGCGACCGCGCTCCTGGTGGCGGCCCGCGCGGTGGCGACGCTGCCGGGTCTGCGCGAGGGCGACCGCCAGGCGCTGCTGCGCGCCACCGCCAAGCTGGAGGCGGCGGCCGGGGAGGCGGCGGGCGCCAGCTCCCGGCTCTCGGTGACCTTCGAGTCGGAGGGCGGCGTCTTCGCGGACGTCGACCGGGCGATCTCGGAGCGGCGGCGGCTGTGGGTGCGTTACTACTCGCCCGCGCGCGACGAGCTCACCGAGCGCGAGGTCGACCCGATCCGGCTCTTCGCCGTCGGCCACACGTATATGGAGGCGTGGTGCCGCCTCTCGGAGGCGCGGCGCACCTTCCGTCTCGACCGGGTGGCCGAAATCCGACTGCTCGACGAGCCGGCCGCGCCGCCGGAGCTGGAGCTGCGGGACCTCTCGGAGGGTTTGGTGCAGCCCGCCGCCGAGGACCCGGAGGTGATCGTCGAGGTGGGTCCCGGCGGGCGCTGGGTCGCCGAGTACTACCCGCACGACAGCGCCGAGGAGCTGGCGGACGGCGGTCTGCGGATCACTCTGCGCACCCCCGAGCCGGCCTCGCTGCGGCGCCTCGCGCTGCGCCTGGGCCGCGACGGCCGGATCGTCGCCCCCGGTGAACTGGCCGAAAGCGCCCGCAGTGCGGCGCTGGCGGCACTGGAGGCGTACGAAGAGCAGAGCGCGCACGACGGACAGAGCTGAGGAGATATACGCAATATGTCGGCGTTGACCGGTATTTCCCGTCAGATGGCCGCGGTCCAGTCGGTGCTCTTCAAGGCCGCCTGCCCCGACTGCCGTGCCCGCTTCGAGCTCGCCGCGGGGGCGCTGCGCCTCGCCATCGGCGCCAGCCGCCGTACCACCTTCTACTCCTTCACCTGCCCCGAGTGCGGCTCCGCCGTGCGCAAGCCGGCCGGTGAGCGCGTCGTCGAACTCCTCACCGGCGGAGGGGTCCGTACCCTCCGCCTCCACTCCAGCGTCTAGGGTCCGCTCATGTTCTGGCCGATGACCGCCATCGCCCTCGGGTTCCTCGGAATCTCCGTCCTCGGTGTCCTCGCGATCAAGGTGTTCGTCGAGGCGCAGCGGCTCGGCCGCCAAGTGGCCGACACCACCCATAAGATCAACAAGGCCGCCGAGGACCTGGAGCGGGCCGCAGTCGAACTCTCGGCCACCGGGGAGACCTTGCGCTGACCGTGCGGGGTCGTGCGGACTCCTGTCCGTCCGTCCCTTTAGGTACGCTTCAGAGCGCGGACCACGGAGCGAGGCAGTGGGCCGTGTCACGGGAGTACGCACGGGGATTGCCCAGCGTTTACCCCTGCGCGTTACGATCGCTGCACGCATGCGATCGGACACCAGTCCGGTCGAACCCACGCAGCCCCACCCATGTCGCCTCGGTGAGAAGGTAAAAGCTTATGTTCGGAAGGCTCGGCGCCCCCGAGATCATTCTCATCCTCGTCGTCATCGTCCTGCTGTTCGGCGCGAAGAAGCTTCCGGACATGGCGCGCTCGCTCGGCAAGTCCGCGCGCATCCTCAAGAGCGAGGCGAAGGCGATGAAGTCCGAAGGCCAGCAGACCGCCCCCGCCGACCCGCCGCACCCGGGCGAGCAGCCGCCGGTGCAGCGCACCATCCAGTCGGCCCCCGGCGACGTCAGCAGCTCGCGTCCCGTCACCGAGCCGACCGACTCCACCCGCTGACACCTGGGCCGAAGCAGGCACTGATCACCAAGGTGCCCTGCCGCACGAGATGAGGACGTGGGTTGCTGAAGTCTGCCCGCAATCAGCAGAAGGACCCGGAGGGGCGGATGCCCCTCTCGGATCATCTCCGTGAGCTGCGCAACCGGCTCGCCAAGGCGGTCCTCGCGATCCTGGTCTGCGCCGTGGTGGCGGCGTTCTACTACAAGGACATCGTCGACCTGATCATCAAGCCGATCAAGGAGTCGGTCGGCTGCACGCAGGGCTTCGGCGAGCTGGCCAAGCAGGGCGACAAGGATCACTGCGGCAACGTCACGATGTCCGGCCTCATGTCGCCGTTCACCTTGATGATCAAGACGTCCCTGGTGGCGGGCGTCGTGGCGGCCAGCCCGGTCTGGCTCTACCAGCTCTGGGCGTTCGTCGCCCCGGGCCTGCACAAGAACGAGAAGAAGTACTCCCTGGGCTTCGTCGCGGCGGGCTTCCCGCTCTTCGTCGCCGGCGGCTGGTTCTCCTACCACGTGCTGCCCGCGGCGGCGAAGGTCCTCCTTGAGTTCACCCCCGACGGCGCGCTGAACCTGCTCCCGCTGAACGAGCTCATCGACCTCGTGCTGCGGATGATCATCGTCTTCGGCCTCTCGTTCGAGCTGCCGCTCTTCCTGGTCATGCTCAACTTCAGCGGAGCGATCACCGGCCGCCGGATGCTGGGCTGGTGGCGCGGCATGATCATGGGCGTCACGGTCTTCGCGGCCTTCGCGACGCCGACCGTCGACCCCGTCTCGATGCTCTCGCTGGCCACCCCGATCGTGCTGCTCTACTTCGTCGCCGTCGGCGTCTCCATGCTCAACGACAAGCGCCGCCGCCAACGCGAGGACGCCAAGCCCGCCGACGACGAGGCCTCCGACCTCGACCTCACCCCCGCGGACATCGGCGAGATCGAGCCGGTCACCACCCCGTCCCTGCCCGAGCAGGCCGACGGCGGCCGCTCCAGCAGCCGGGTCAACGGCTACGACGACATCACCTGATCCCACGCCGCGAAGCGGCCGGGGCGCGCACGCCGCGCACCCGGCCGCTTCCGCGTTCCCGGCCGCCCCGCACTCCGTCCCGGGCCCCCGTCCCGATAAAGATCGAGACCTCTGTCAGAGGCGGCGGGTAGGCTCGAAGACAAGATGACAGAGGACCTCTCACCAGCCGAAGCGTACGCAGCTGCCCGGCTCCGCGCCGCCGAGCAGGCCACCGCGCTCGCACCCTTCCGCGACCTGTACGACTTCGATCTGGACCCCTTCCAGATCGAGTCGTGCCAGGCACTCGAAGCAGGCAAGGGTGTGCTCGTGGCCGCCCCGACCGGCTCCGGCAAGACCATCGTCGGCGAGTTCGCCGTGCACCTGGCCCTCCAGCAGGGCCGCAAGTGCTTCTACACCACGCCGATCAAGGCGCTCTCCAACCAGAAGTACGCCGACCTGGCCAGACGCTACGGCGCGGACAAGGTCGGCCTGCTCACCGGCGACAACAGCGTCAACTCCGAGGCGCCGGTGGTCGTGATGACCACCGAGGTGCTCCGCAACATGCTCTACGCGGGCTCCCAGTCGCTGCTCGGCCTCGGTTATGTGGTCATGGACGAGGTGCACTACCTCTCCGACCGCTTCCGGGGCGCCGTCTGGGAAGAGGTGATCATCCACCTGCCCGAGTCGGTGACGCTGGTGTCGCTGTCGGCGACCGTCTCCAACGCGGAGGAGTTCGGCGACTGGCTGGACACCGTCCGCGGCGACACCGAGGTGATCGTCTCCGAGGACCGCCCGGTCCCGCTGTGGCAGCACGTGCTGGCCGGACGGCGGATGTACGACCTCTTCGAGGAGTCCACCGACCACGGCGGCCGCGGCGGCGCCCGCCGCGAGGTCAACCCGGACCTGCTGCGCATGGCCCGGATGGAGAACCAGAAGACGTACAACCCGCGCGACCGCAGGCGCGGCAAGATGGTCCGCGAGGCCGACCGCGAGCGCGAGCGCCGCCAGCGCTCCCGGATCTGGACGCCCTCCCGCCCCGAGGTCATCGAACGGCTCGGCGCCGAGGGCCTGTTGCCCGCCATCACGTTCATCTTCAGCCGGGCCGGCTGCGAGGCAGCGGTCCAGCAGTGCATGTACGCGGGCCTGCGCCTCAACGACGAGGAGGCGCGCCACAAGGTGCGCGAGATCGTCGAGGAGCGCACCGCCTCCATCCCCGGCGAGGACCTGCACGTCCTGGGGTACTACGAGTGGCTGGAGGGCCTGGAGCGGGGTATCGCGGCCCACCACGCGGGCATGCTGCCGACCTTCAAGGAGGTCGTGGAGGAGCTGTTCGTGCGCGGCCTGGTGAAGGCGGTGTTCGCCACCGAGACGCTCGCCCTGGGCATCAACATGCCCGCCAGGACGGTGATCCTGGAGAAGCTGGTGAAGTGGAACGGCGAACAGCACGCCGACATCACCCCCGGTGAGTACACCCAGCTGACCGGCCGCGCCGGGCGTCGCGGCATCGACGTCGAGGGCCACGCCGTGGTGCTCTGGCAGCGCGGCATGGACCCGGGTGCGCTGGCGGGCCTCGCGGGCACCCGTACGTATCCGCTGCGCTCCAGCTTCCGGCCGTCGTACAACATGGCGGTCAACCTGGTCGAGCAGTTCGGCCGGCACCGCTCGCGCGAGCTGCTCGAAACCTCCTTCGCCCAGTTCCAGGCGGACAAGTCCGTCGTCGGCATCTCCCGCCAGGTGCAGCGCAACGAGGAGGGCCTGGAGGGCTACCGGGAGGGCATGAGCTGCCACCTGGGGGACTTCGAGGAGTACGCGCGCCTGCGCCGCGACCTCAAGGACCGTGAGACGGAGCTCGCCAAGCAGGGCGCCAGCCAGCGGCGGGCCGCCGCGGCCGCGTCCCTGGAGAAGCTCAAGCCCGGCGACGTGATCCATGTGCCGACCGGGAAGTTCGCCGGGCTCGCGCTCGTGCTCGACCCGGGCATCCCGGCCGGGCGCTCCAACGGCCACCGCGGCTTCGAACAGCACGACGGGCCGCGCCCGCTGGTGCTCACCGCCGAGCGGCAGGTCAAGCGGCTCGCCGCGATCGACTTCCCGGTGCCGGTGGAGGCGATCGAGCGGATGAGGGTCCCCAAGTCCTTCAACGCGCGCTCGCCGCAGTCCCGTCGCGACCTCGCCTCCGCGCTGCGCACCAAGGCGGGCCACATCGTGCCCGACCGGCACCGCAGGGGCCGCGCCGAGGCCGCCGACGACCGCGAGATCGCACGGCTGCGCGCCGAGCTGCGCGCCCACCCGTGCCACGGCTGCGACGAGCGGGAGGACCACGCGCGCTGGGCCGAGCGGTACCACCGGCTCAAGCGGGACACCCAGCAGCTGGAGCACCGCATCGAGGGGCGGACCAATACGATCGCCCGCACCTTCGACCGGATCGTGGCGCTCCTGACCGAGCTGGACTATCTGCGCGACGACGAGGTCACCGCGCACGGCCGCCGCCTCGCCCGGCTCTACGGCGAGCTGGACCTGCTGGCCAGCGAATGCCTGCGCGCGGGCGTCTGGGAGGGCCTCAGCCCGGCCGAACTGGCCGCGTGCGTCTCGGCGTTGGTGTACGAGGCCCGTCAGGCCGACGACGCGGTGGCGCCCAAGCTGCCCTCGGGCGCGGCCAAGGCGGCGCTCGGCGAGATGGTCCGCATCTGGGGCCGGCTCGACGCGCTGGAGGAGGACCACAGGATCAACCAGGCGGAGGGCGTCGGCCAGCGCGAGCCCGACCTCGGCTTCGCCTGGGCGGCCTTCCAGTGGGCCTCGGGACAGGGCCTGGACGAGGTGCTGCGCGAGGCGGAGATGCCCGCGGGCGACTTCGTCCGCTGGTGCAAGCAGGTCATCGACGTACTCGGCCAGATCGCGGCGGCGGCCCCCGGCTCCTCGGCCGGAAGCACGGTCGCCAAGAACGCCCGCAAGGCGGTGGACGCGCTACTGAGGGGCGTGGTGGCGTACAGCTCGGTGGGCTGAGGCGAAGTCCCTCCGGGGGTGCGGGTTTTTTCTGTGGGCCGGTGGGGGCTGGTCGCTCCCCAAGTTCCCGGCTTCGCTCGAACAGGGGGACACCCATCGCGGCGGAGCCGCACCTGTCACAGGCCCGCACCCCTGGAGGCGGTTGGGGGCCCGCAGAGGGCCCCCGGGCCTTACGCCGCCTCCTGCTCCCGTTCCACCTGCTCGTTCCATTCGCGCTTGACCGCGCGCCACGCCTCGTCGCTCTGGCCGAGGCGCCAGTAGCCTGAGATGGACAGGCGGTCGCGGGGGATCTCCCGGTCCAGGCGCAGATGGCGGCGGAGTTCCTTCACGAAGGCCGCCTCGCCGTGGACGAAGGCCTGTACGTCGCCCTCGGGGAAGGCCAGCTCCCGCACCGCCGCGACCAGCGCGTCGCCCACCGGGGCCTCACCGCGGTGCAGCCACGTCACCTCGACCCCGTCGGGAGCGGGGATCTTCTGCTCCTCCTCCGGGCCGGGGACCTCCACGAAGGCGTGGACCACCGCGCCCTCGGGCATCTGCTCCAGCGTGGCGGCGATCGCCGGGAGGGCGCTCTCGTCGCCGACCAGGAGGTGCCAGTCGGCGGCCGGGTCCGGCCCGTAGCCGCCGCCGGGGCCGGAGAGGTGGATGACGTCGCCGGCCTGGGCACGGGCGGCCCACGGTCCGGCCAGGCCCTCGTCGCCGTGGACCACGAAGTCGATGCTCAGCTCGTCCCGCTCGGCGTCCCACGTCCGGACCGTGTACGTCCGGTTGCTCGGCCACTGGTCGCGCGGGAACTCGGTGCGCACGCGCTCCAGGTCGAACGGCTCGGGGTAGGTCACCCCGGGCGCCGGGAAGAGCAGCTTCACATAGTGGTCGGTGTACTCGCCGACGGCGAAGCCGCTCGCCGCCGCGCCCCCCAGGACCACCCGGACCATGTGCGGAGTGATCCACTCCGTGCGCACCACGTGCGTCTCATGAGCCCGTGACCCCTTGCGGGCCGGTCGTTCTGCCACAGCGTTTCTCCCCTGATGTGTGCCGGACTCGTCTGCCCGGCGCGCTGAACCGTCTGCTCTTCTTAGGTTTGCCTAAGTTAGCATCCCGGCCATCTGGGCCCACCCTTCCGCCGGCCCCCCGAACCTCAGCGCCCCAGCGTCGTCAGCAGCCGGGTCAGCGAGCTTCCCAGTCCCCATCGCCGCGCCAGTTCGTCCACCGTCTCCGGGTGCAGCGCCTCCGCCGGGAGCGCCGGGTCGAACGCCGGCAGCGGCACGTCCAGCGCCACCCGGACCACCTTCGGGGCCACGTCCAGATACGTGGCGGCCTCGACGATGCCCCGGCGCTTGGCGGGGGTGAGGCGGGAGGTGCGGTCCCCGGCCGCCGTGCGCACGCCCGCCAGATCGCCGTACTCCGTGATCAGCTGCGCGGCCGTCTTCTCGCCGATGCCCTTCACGCCCGGCAGGCCGTCGCTGGCGTCGCCGCGCAGGGCCGCGAAGTCCGCGTACTGATCGGCCCGTACTCCGTACTTCGTACGGATCAGGTCCTCGTCGACCGCGTCGCAGTCGCCCACGCCCTTGCGCGGGTACAGGACCCGCACCCCGCGCTCGTCGTCGACCAGCTGGAACAGGTCGCGATCGCCCGTGACGATGTCCACCGGGCCGGGGGCCGCCGAGGCCAGGGTGCCGATCACGTCGTCCGCCTCGTACCCCGCGACGCCGACCCGGGCGATGCCCAGCGCGTCCAGGACCGCCTCGATCACCGGGACCTGCGGGGCCAGCGTGTCCGGGACCTCCTCCTCGTCCGGGACGCCGTCGGCCGTCTCCACCGCCACCCGGTGCGCCTTGTACGACGGGATCAGCTCCACGCGCCAGTGCGGGCGCCAGTCCGCGTCCATACAGGCGACCAGGTCGTCCGGATGGTGGTCCTGGACCAGGCGGGTGATGAAGTCGAGCAGGCCGCGCACGGCGTTGACCGGGGTGCCGTCCGGGGCCCGGACCGAGTCGGGGACCCCGAAATAGGCCCGGAAGTACAGGGAAGCGGTGTCGAGGAGCATCAGGCGTCGCGTCACACCCCGATGATGCCGTACGCCACTGACAGTCACCGTGCGCCGACAGTCACTATGCGCGGTAGTGAACTGGATCACGTTGGTGTTTGCCCCGGGCAAAGCCGGGCAGGCGCGGCGCCGGAGCGGACCCTCGTATCGGTTTCAACGACTACGGCACCGCATACACAGGGCGACGGACCGAATCCGCGCCGCTCCACGGCCCGCCCGCGGGGGATGCGGGCCGTTCTCAGTTCTATCCGTGAGGTTTATGTGTCCACGCTGCAAGCCGAGCAGCTCTACAAGGTGTTCGGCCGACGACCCGACGACGCGGTGCGCAAGCTCGAAGGCGGCGCCGACCGCGACGAGCTGCGGGCCGACGGGACGACCGCGGCGGTGATCGACGCGTCGTTCACGGTCGAGCCCGGCGAGATCTTCGTCGTCATGGGTCTGTCCGGGTCCGGAAAGTCCACGCTGCTGCGGATGCTCAACGGGCTCCTGGAGCCCACCTCCGGGCGGGTGCTCTACGACGGCCAGGACCTGACCGGCCTGAGCCCGCGCGAGCTGCGCGCCGTCCGCTCCACCAAGATCAGCATGGTGTTCCAGCACTTCGCGCTCTTCCCGCACCGCAACGTCCTGGAGAACGCCGCGTACGGCCTGGAGGTCCAGGGCGTGCCGCGCGCCGAGCGCGAGAAGCGCGCCGCCGAGGCCCTGGAGCTCACCGGGCTCGCCGGCTGGGGCGACTCCTGGCCGGACGAGCTCTCCGGCGGTATGCAGCAGCGCGTGGGCCTGGCCCGCGCCCTCGCCACCGACGCCGACCTGCTCCTCATGGACGAGTCGTTCAGCGCGCTCGACCCGCTGATCCGGCGCGACATGCAGGACCAGCTCCTCGAACTCCAGAAACGCCTGAAGAAGACCATCGTGTTCATCACCCACGACCTCAACGAGGCCATGCGGCTCGGCGACTCCATCGCCGTGATGCGCGACGGGCGGATCGTGCAGCTCGGCAGCGCCGAGGACATCCTCCTGACGCCCGCCAACGACTACGTCGCCTCGTTCATCCAGGACGTCGACCGCTCCCGGGTGCTCACCGCCGTGTCCGTGATGACCGCACCGCACCGCCCCGACGCCGGGGACTGCGCCTGCGAGAGCGTGACCTCGGACACCAGCGTCGCGGACCTGTGCGCCGTCGCCGCGCGCGTGCCGCACCCCGTGGCCGTCAAGGACACCGACGGGTCGCTGCTCGGCGTCGTACCGCAGGAGCGGCTGATCGCCTTCCTCGGGGACGACCAGCGCGGGCCGGTCGCCTGCTCGATGCAGGAGGTGGCCCGTGCCTAGGCTCCCTCTCGGCGAGTGGGTGGACAGCGCCGTCACCTTCCTCCAGAACCACCTCTCCTGGCTGTTCGACGCCATCACCAAGGTCGTCAACGGCATGTACGACGGCATCGACGCCGTCCTGTCCGCGCCGCACCCGCTGCTCTTCGCGGGCATCCTCGCCGTCGTCGCCTGGTGGCTGCGCGGTCTGGTCGCCGGTGTGCTCGCCTTCGGCGGGTTCGCGCTGATCGACTCGATCGAGCTGTGGGACGAGGCCATGTCGACGCTGTCGCTGGTCCTCGTGGCGACCGTCGTCACACTGCTCCTCGCGGTGCCGCTCGGCATCTGGTCGTCCCGGTCCAAGACCGTGAGCGCGATCAGCCGCCCGGTCCTGGACTTCATGCAGACCATGCCCGCCATGGTCTATCTGATCCCCGGCATCATCTTCTTCGGCGTCGGCGTGGTCCCCGGCATCATCGCCACCATCGTCTTCTCGCTGCCCCCGGGCGTGCGCATGACGGAGCTCGGCATCCGCCAGGTCGACCCCGAACTGGTCGAGGCGGCCGAGGCGTTCGGCACCACCCCGCGCAACACGCTGCTCAGGGTCCAGCTCCCGCTGGCGCTGCCCACGATCATGGCGGGCGTCAACCAGGTCATCATGCTGGGCCTGTCCATGGTCGTCATCGCGGGCATGGTCGGCGGCGGCGGGCTCGGCGGCGCGGTCTACCGGGCCATCGGCAACGTCGACATCGGCCTCGGCTTCGAGGCGGGCATCTCCATCGTCGTCCTCGCCATGTACCTGGACCGGATGACCGGTGCGCTCGGCCGTCAGGTCTCGCCGGTCGGCCGCCGGGCACTGGCCCGGGCCAGGACGTCCGGCGCCAGGATCTGGAACCACCGTCCGCGGCCCGCAGTCGCGGTCGTCGGCGTGGTCGTCCTCGCGCTCGTGGCCGGCGGCATGGGCATGTTCGGCTCCTCGTCGACGGCCACCGCCTCCGGCGCCGAGAACGTCGGCAAGGGCAAGAAGGTCTCCCTGGGCTACATCCCCTGGGACGAGGGCATCGCCTCCACCTTCCTCTGGAAGGAACTCCTTGAGCGCCGCGGCTACAAGGTGGACACCAAGCAGTACGAGGCGGGCGCGCTCTACACCGGTATGGCGGGCGGCCAGATCGACTTCGAGACGGACTCCTGGCTCCCGGTCACCCACGCCACGTACTGGCAGAAGTACCACGACAAGCTGGAGGACCTCGGCTCCTGGTACGGCCCGACCTCGCTGGAGCTCAGCGTGCCCTCGTACATGAAGGGCATCGACTCGCTCGACGACCTCAAGGGCAGGTCCGGCCAGTTCAAGGGCAGGATCATCGGCATCGAGCCGAGCGCCGGCATGATGGGCCTGCTCAAGGACAAGGTCCTCAAGGAGTACGGCCTGGACGGCGAGTACAAGGTCGTCGACGGTTCGACGCCGTCCATGCTCGCCGAGCTCAAGCGCGCGTACGCCAAGAAGGAGCCCGTCGTCGTCACGCTCTGGTCGCCGCACTGGGCGTACAGCACGTACGACCTGACGAAGCTGGGGGACCCCAAGGGCAGCTGGGGCAAGGGCGACGGGGTGCACACCCTGGCCCGCAAGGGCTTCTCGGACGACAATCCGAAGGCCGGCGCCTGGCTGAAGAACTTCAAGATGACCGAGCAGCAGCTCACCGGTCTCGAAGCGAAGATCCAGTCGACCGGCAAGGGCAAGGAGCAGCAGGCGGTCCGCGCCTGGCTCGACGCCAACCCGGGCCTCGCGGACAAGTGGACGCCCACCGCCGGGTAGCCGCGCGGGCACGGCGAACGGGCGAATGTTTTCAGCCGCCCGCATACGGATGGGGCCCCGCCGGACACCGGCGGGGCCCCATCCGTGCGGATACGCCCAGCACGCCGTCCGGGCACTCTTCTTCCACGTGATGGTGCCCCCGGGCGCCGAAGCTGCGTAGGGTGCAGGCAGTGCGGCGGCCGCGGTGGTCCAGGTGACGGGGAGGGAGCCGGAGAGATGGACGACAAGGAAACTCTTCGGGTGGGAGTGGCGGTGCGGCGGCTCCGCCGCGAGCTGGGGCTGACGCTCGCCGCGGTCGCGCAGCGCAGCGGCCTCTCGGTGCCCTTCCTGAGCCAGATCGAGAACGAACGGGCCCGCCCCAGCGCCCGCTCCCTCGCGCGCGTGGCCGACGCCCTGGGCACCACCGTCCCCGAGCTGTACGACGCCGCCGACACCGCGCGCACGGTCGAGGTCGCCCGCGCCGACGACAGCGACGGCGGCGGGGTGCGCCAGCTGCTGCGCGGCCACCACCAGCTGCACGCCATGGAGTTCACCGGCGAGCACGACACCGCGCGCGAATTCCAGCACCGCAACGACGAGTTGATGTACGTGGCCGACGGCGCCGCCGAGGTCGAGGCGGAGGGCCGGGCCTACCGGCTGGAGCGCGGCGACACGCTGTGCCTGTCCGGCGGGGTGCGCCACCGCTGGCGCGCGGCCGTGCCCGGCACCCGGATCCTGCTCGTCGCGGTCGCCGACCACATCGAGGCGATCGAGGAGACCCGCCACTGATGGCGTCCCCGGCGGCCGGTCCCCGGGTCGTCTCGCTGGTGCCCTCGCTGACCGAGGCGGTCGCGGCCACGGCCCCCGGGCTCGTCGTCGGCGCCACCGACTGGTGCACGCACCCGCCGGACCTCGCGGCGGCGCGGATCGGCGGCACCAAGAACCCCGACACGGACGCGATCGCGGCGCTGCGCCCCGATCTGGTGATCGCCAACGAGGAGGAGAACCGGGAGCTGGACCTGGACGCCCTGCGCGCGGCGGGGCTGGAGGTCCTGGTCACCGAGGTCCGCGACCTGGACCAGGCGTTCGCGGAGCTGGAGCGGGTCCTGGCGGACGCCTGCGGGCTGCCCCTGCCCCGCTGGCTCGACGAGGCGCGCGAGGCCTGGGAGCACCTGGTGCCTCCGGCCGAGCCGGTCGCCGCCGTGGTGCCGGTGTGGCGCCGTCCCTGGATGGTGCTCGGCCGCGACACGTTCGCGGGGGACCTGCTGCACCGGCTCGGCGTCCGCAATGTGTACGCGGAGCACGCCGAGCGCTATCCGCGCGTCCCCCTGGACGAGTTGAGGGCCGCCGGGGCGGACCTGGTGGTCCTCCCCGACGAGCCCTACCGCTTCACCGCCGACGACGGCCCGGAGGCGTTCCCGCGGCTCCCGGCCGCCCTGGTCGACGGCCGTCTGCTCACCTGGTACGGGCCGTCGCTCGCGGCGGCGCCCGGCGCGCTCAGCGGGGCGCTGCGAGCAGCCTGCCGCTGACCAGGCCGCGTACGGTGTGGGCGCCCGCCAGCAGCCAGGCCGCGGCGAGCAGCGCGTACAGGCCGTAGGCGAGCCAGGTGAAGGCGTCCAGGCCGGTGTGGTGGGCCAGGCCCTCGGCGCCGGTGACACAGGTGCCGACGGGGAAGGTGAACGCCCACCAGGTCATCGCGAAGGGCATCCCGGAGCGGGCGGCGCGGACCACCATGGCGGTGGCCAGGGCGAGCCACATCAGGGCGAAGCCCATCACGGGGACGCCGTAGATCACGGCGAAGGCGCTCAGGCCGCCCGCGTTGGTGGCGTCGATCGCGCCGGGGGCCACGTCGGCGAGCTTGTTGACGGCGGTGGTGGACTGCCCGAGGGGGCCGAGCACCAGGAACAGGGCCGGGGTCAGGGCGAGGGGCAGCGGGCCGTGGTGGACCAGGCGGGCGAAGACCAGGGGCAGCAGCACCAGCACGGCGAGCAGGCTCATGCCGAACATCGCGTACGAGGCGAGCAGCATCGCCTCACGGGGCTGGCCGGCCGGGAGGTGGGGGACCAGGAGCGCGCCGAGGGTCGCGGAGACCATGGGGGCCACCACGGGCAGCAGCCAGACCGGGGAGGCGGTGCCGGGGGCGACCCGGTGGCGGACCACCATCAGGTACGGGATGCCCACGGCGACAGCGAGGCCGGTCGCGGTGCCGATCGCGTACAGCGCCCAGGCCAGCGGGACCGCCGCGCCCTCGCCGATCACGTCCTCGCCGACGGTGAGGGTGCCGATGCCGACGGCCAGGAACGCCATCGACATACAGCCGTAGAAGGGAGCCACGCCCGGGTCCATGAGGTGGGCGCGGGCCTGGTCGCGGTGGTGGCGCCAGTGTGCGGCGCGGGCGGCGACGAGGACGGTGAGCATGGTCAGCGACAGGGCCCACACCACCGGCAGTCCCGGCACACGGAACGGCAGCCCGGCGCCCGCGTTGGCGATGATCGCGGTGCCCATGACCGTGGCGTACCAGTGGGGACCGAGGTGCCGCAGGGGTGCGAAGCGCGCGGTGACCGTGTCGGCGCTGGGGTGGGTGAGGGTGACCATGTGTCCACCTTCGCGCCGGTCCGAGGGGGTCACCAGACCGGATCTTCCTATGGGGACATAAGCTGGGCTTATGAGTATGAGCAGTGCGGAGGACGCCGGTCCGCTGTCGAAGCGGGTGCCCGACCTGAGCGCGATGGAGCTGCTGATCGCGGTCGCCCGGCACGGCAGCCTCGGGCGCGCCGCGCGCGATCTGGGGATCACCCAGCCCGCCGCGAGCAGCCGCATCCGGTCGATGGAGCGGCACCTCGGCGTCGCCCTCGTCGACCGCTCGCCGCGCGGGTCCAAGCTGACCGCCGAGGGCGCGCTGGTGACGGACTGGGCGCGGCGGGTGGTGGAGGCGGCCGAGGCGTTCGACGTGGGCGCGCAGGCGCTGCGCGGGCGGCGCGACTCCCGGCTCCGGGTCGCCGCGAGCATGACCATCGCCGAATATCTGCTGCCGGGCTGGCTGATCGCGCTGCGCGCCGAACGCCCGGGCACCGCCGTCTCGCTGCTCGCCGGGAACTCGGTGTTCGTGGCCGAGCGGCTGCTCTCCGACGAGGCGGACCTCGGGTTCGTGGAGGGCCTGACCGTACCGGCCGGGCTCGACGGGGCCGTGATCGGCCACGACCGCCTGGTGGTGGTCACCGCGCCCTCCCACCCGTGGGCCCGGCGCCGCACCCCGCTCGGCGCGGCCGAACTGGCCGCGACCCCGCTGATCCTGCGCGAGGAGGGCTCGGGCACCCGGCAGGTCCTGGACGCGGCGCTCGCGGATCACGGCGGGGTGGCCCGGCCGCTCCTGGAGCTCGCCTCCACCACGGCCGTCAAGGCGGCGGTGGTGAGCGGCGCGGGCCCCTCGGTCCTGAGTGAACTCGCCCTGGGGGAGGAGCTGGCGGGCCGCCGCCTGGTCCGCATCCCCCTGGACGGGCTGCGGCTGCGCCGGGACCTGCGCGCGGTCTGGCGCACCGGCCACCGCCCCACGGGCCCGGCCCGCGACCTGCTGTCGCTGACGCGGTCGGGGCCGGGGACTGGGACTGGGACGGGGACGGGGACGGGCTGAGGGTCCCGGGGGCGCTCAGGACACCGGCACCGCCGTCCGGGCCCCCGCTGCCGCCACCAGCGCCCGCATCACCTCGGTGTCCTCGCCCATCTCCGGGTGCCACTGGACGCCGAGCACCCAGGCCTCGCCCGGCAGTTCGACCGCCTCGACGGTGCCGTCCTCGGCGCGGGCCGACACCACCAGGCCGTCCGCGAGGCGGTCCACGGCCTGGTGGTGGTAGGTCGGCACGGACGCCTCGTACGGCTCGATCCCCGCGTAGCGCGTGCCGGGCACGGGGCGCACGGTGTGGCGGCCGACGACGCCGTGGCCGCCGGTGTGCCCGTCCAGGTGCTGGACGAGCGTGCCGCCGAGCGCCACGTTCAGGAGCTGCATCCCCCGGCAGATGCCGAGCAGCGGCGTCCCGGACGCCAACGCGGCCTCGATCAGGGCGGTTTCCCAGGCGTCCCGCTCCGGCGCGGGCGGCCCGGTGCGGGCGTCGAGGGCGGCCCCGTACCGTACCGGCTCCACATCCGGGCCGCCCGCGATGACCACGCCGTCGAGCCGGGCCACCACCTCCGCGGCCGTCTCCGGGTCATCCGGCGGGAGCATCGCCGTGAGGCCGCCCGCGGCCCTGACGAGGCGCGGGTAGTGGGCGGGCAGCAGGGCGGCGGGCCAGTCCCACACCCCCCAGCGCACCGAACCCTCCAGATACGTGCTGACACCGATCAGTGGCCGTCCCACCGCGTTCTCCCTCTCGTGCTGCCGATCCCGTACTGCCTGGACACTCACTCGCGCTCCAGCTCGGCCTCCGCCGCCGCGAGCGCCGCGAACTCCTCCTCGGGTGCCCGCGCGACCAGGTGCTTGCGGCTGTAGAGGCCGAAGTACGCCACGGCGACCGCGTACACCCCCAGCGCGATCAGCGCCGCCACCACGTCCACCAGGAACGTGGCCACCAGCGCCGCGCACGCGAGGACCAGCGCGACCGAGGAGGTCAGCGCCCCTCCCGGCGTACGGTAGGGCCGCTCCAGGTCCGGCTCGCGGCGGCGCAGCACGATGTGGGAGAGCGACATCAGTGCGTACGAGACGGTGGCGCCGAAGACCGCGGCGTTCAGCATCCGCGCCCCGTCGCCGGTCGCGGCCGCCAGCGAGAAGGCGATCGCGCCGGGGACGAGCAGGCCCAGATAGGGCGCCTTGCGGCGGCTGGTCAGGGACAGGAAGCGCGGCAGATAGCCCGCCCGGGACAGCGCGAAGAGCTGGCGCGAGCCCGCGTAGATCAGCGAGAAGAAGGACGCCACCAGCCCTGCCAGGCCCGCGTAGTTGACGATCCGGCTCAGCGCCGTGGCCTTGCCGTCCGGCTGGAGCGCCTCCACCAGCGGGTTGCCCGCGTCCTGGATCGCGGCCGAGCCGCGCGCGCCCGCCGAGGCGAAGAAGGTGAGCAGGGCCAGGACCACCAGGATGCCCATGGACCAGCGGATCGCCTTGGGGAGCGTACGGGCGGGGTCGCGGGTCTCCTCGGCGGCCAGCGGCACGCCCTCCACGCCGAGGAAGAACCACATGCCGAACGGGAACGCCGCCCAGATGCCCATGACGCCCATCGGCAGCCAGGAGCTCGCACCGACCGCGTCCTTGTGCACGGCGATGTCGTCGAGCTTGGAGGCGTCGAAGTCGAGGAACGCGCCGACCGCGAAGACCAGCAGGGCCACCACCGCCACGCCGGTCACGACGAAGCTGAACCGCAGCGCCTCGCCGACGCCCCACAGATGGATGCCGATGAAGACGACGAAGCAGGCGAGGTAGACCGGCCAGCCGGAGGTGAGGCCGAACAGACCCAGGGACTCCACGTAGTCACCGATGAAGATGGAGATCGCGGCGGGGGCCAGGACGTACTCGATGAGGATGGCCGTGCCGGTCAGGAAGCCGCCCCAGGGGCCGAGCGCGCGCCGGGCGAAGCCGTAGCCGCCGCCCGCCGTGGGCAGGACGGAGGAGAGCTCGGCGAGCGAGAAGACCATACAGACGTACATCAGGCCCATCAGGGCCATGGCGATGGCGAGGCCGCCGAAGCCTCCCTCGGCGAGGCCGAAGTTCCAGCCGGAGTAGTCGCCGGAGACGACGTACGCCACGCCGAGGCCGGTCAGCAGCAGCCAGCCTGCGCTGCCGCGGCGGAGCGTACGGCGCTCCAGGTAGTCGTCCGCCGGTTCGGCGGTGGCGGCGGGCTTGGCGGATTCCGTGGACTCCATGGTCATGACGCGGCTCCCGAACTGGACGGTGGCACGCAGGGCACGGCGATGCGGCGCCGGGCAGAGCGGCGGGCTCAAAGGACTGGGGCCATACCTTTGCGGTGTTGACGGCCGGAAATCAAGCCCCCTGCGTTACGTCGCGGTAAACGGCGGCGGTCGGCGCGGCCGCGACGGGGGTGCCGCGCCGGCCGCGCGAGCCGCGTCCCGGCCCCCGGGCCCGCCCCCGTCACGTCAGGAAGCCCCGCAGCAGCGCCGCCGTCCCCGCGCAGTGCTCGCGCATCATCTCCCGCGCCCCGTCCGCGTCCCCGTCGAGCACCGCCTCGACCAGCGCGGTGTGCTGGCGCTGGGAGTGCTCCAGGTTCCGTACCAGCAGCGGGATGCAGTCCAGCAGGTCGTTCACGGTCGCGCGGACGGCGGCGTACTGCGCGGTCAGCGTCGCCGAGCCGGAGAGCTCGGCGAGGGTGAGGTGCAGCAGGGTGTCGAGCCTGCGGTAGTCGCCGAGCGGCGCGTCATGGGTGCGGGCCAGGGCGTCCCGCAGCCGGTCGGCCTGCTCGTCGGTGAGCCCGTGCGCCGCGCAAAGGCCGGCCGCGCCCACCTCCAGGACCTCGCGGAAGCGCAGCGCGTCCTCCACGTCGACCCCGGCCACCCGGCGCCGCAGCTCGTCCTCGCCGGGCGACTCGGCCCTGGGCAGCACGAACGTTCCGCCGTACCGGCCGCGCCGCGCCTCCACCAGGCCCTGGTCGGTCAGCACCTTCAGGACCTCGCGCAGCGTCACCCGGCTGATGCCGAGACGCTCGGCCAACTCCCGCTCCGACGGCAGCCGTTCGCCGCCGGGCACCAGGCCCAGGCGTACGACCTGGAGGATCTGCTCCAGTGCCTCCTCGAAGCCGTTGCCGGCCCGTACGGTCCGCAGTACCGGCGCGAGCCGGTCCGAGGAATCCGGTTGCGACATCTGGCCGCACCCCCTTCCCAAGCAATGGTTCTCCGCAATACCTTATGGGTTCTCGGCTGACCGAAGGAGGCTTTTCCCGTGGCAGACCGCACACCCCCGCTCGACATCGAGGCGCTGCGCGCCCTCGTAGCGAGCGGCGAGATCGACACTGTGGTCCTGGCGTTCCCCGATATGCAAGGGCGGCTCCAGGGCAAGCGGTTCGCCGCACGATTCTTCCTCGACGAGGTCGTGGCCCACGGCACCGAGGGCTGCAACTACCTCCTCGCCGTCGACACCGAGATGAACACCGTCGACGGCTACGCCATGTCGTCCTGGGAGCGGGGGTACGGCGACTTCGCCATGCACTCCGACCTCGCGACCCTGCGCCGCGTCCCCTGGAACGAGGGCACCGCGCTGCTCATCGCGGACCTCGCCTGGAACGACGGCTCGCCCGTCGTCGCCGCCCCGCGCCAGATCCTGCGCCGCCAGCTCGACCGGCTCGCCGAGCTCGGCCTGACCGCCCAGGTCGGCACCGAGCTGGAGTTCATCGTCTTCCGGGACAGCTACGAGCAGGCCTGGGACGCCGACTACCGGGGCCTGACCCCGGCCAACCAGTACAACATCGACTACTCGGTGCTCGGCACCGGCCGGATCGAGCCGCTGCTGCGCCGCATCCGCAACGAGATGGCGGCCGCGGGCCTGACCGTCGAGTCCGCCAAGGGCGAGTGCAACCCGGGCCAGCACGAGATCGTCTTCCGCTACGACGAGGCCCTGGTCACCTGCGACCAGCACGCCGTCTACAAGACCGGCGCCAAGGAGATCGCCTCCCAGGAGGGCGTCTCGCTCACCTTCATGGCGAAGTACAACGAGCGCGAGGGCAACTCCTGCCACATCCACCTCTCGCTCACCGACGAGGAGGGCCGCAACGTCATGCAGGGCGACGGGCCCGAGGGCATGTCGCCGCTGATGCGCCACTTCCTCGCGGGCCAGCTGGCCGCACTGCGGGACTTCTCGCTGCTGTACGCGCCGAACATCAACTCCTACAAGCGCTTCCAGCCCGGCTCCTTCGCGCCCACCGCCGCCGCCTGGGGCCACGACAACCGCACCTGCGCACTGCGGGTCGTCGGCCACGGCCGCTCGATGCGGTTCGAGAACCGGCTGCCCGGCGGCGACGTCAACCCGTACCTCGCGGTCGCCGGACTCGTCGCCGCGGGCCTGTACGGCGTCGAGCAGCAGCTGGAACTGCCGGACGCCTGTACCGGCAACGCCTACGCCGGCGACTACGAGCACGTCCCGACCAGCCTGCGCGAGGCCGCCGAGCTCTGGGAGAACAGCCCCATCGCCAAGGCCGCCTTCGGGGACGAGGTGGTCGCGCACTACCGCAACATGGCGCGCGTCGAGCTGGACGCCTTCGACGCCGCGGTGACCGACTGGGAGCTCCGCCGCTCCTTCGAACGCCTGTGAGGCCCCCGTTGTCCGACACGTACGACCCGCACGAGCACCAGGTGCTCAACCCGGCGACGGAGGAGGTCATCGCGACCGTCCCCGCCGCCACCGCCGCAGACGTGGACGCGGCGGTCGCGCGGGCCTCGCGGGCGCAGACCAAGTGGGCCGCGCTCGCCCCCGCCGACCGCGCCCGGCTGCTGCGCCGCTTCGCCGCCGCCGTCGACGAACACCGCGAAGAGCTCGCCCAGCTGGAGGTGCGCGAGGCCGGGCACACCATCGGCAACGCCCGCTGGGAGGCGGGCAACGTCCGCGATCTGCTCGACTACGCGGCCGGGGGAGTCGAGCGTCTGACCGGGCGCCAGATCCCGGTCGCGGGCGGCCTGGACATCACGATCCTGGAACCGCTCGGTGTCGTCGGCGTCATCGCGCCCTGGAACTTCCCGATGCCGATCGCCGCCTGGGGCACCGCCCCCGCGCTGGCGGCCGGCAACGCGGTGATCCTCAAGCCCGCCGAGACCACCCCGCTCACCGCCCTGCGGCTCGCCGAACTCGCCCTGGCGGCGGGCCTGCCCGAGCACCTCTTCCAGGTGCTGCCGGGCGCGGGCGCCGTCGCGGGCGACGCGCTGGTCGAGCACCCCGGCGTCGCCAAGATCGTGTTCACCGGCTCCACCCGCGTCGGCAAGCAGATCATGGCCAAGTGCGCCCAGCGGGTGAAGCGGGTGACCCTCGAACTCGGTGGCAAGAGCGCGAACATCGTCTTCGCGGACGCCGACGTCGAGGCCGCCGCGGCCGCCGCCCCCATGTCCTTCCTCGACAACAGCGGCCAGGACTGCTGCGCCCGCACCCGCATCCTCGTCCAGCGCCCGGTCTACGACCGCTTCCTGGAGCTCGTCGCCCCCGGCATCGAGTCCGTCGTGGTCGGCGACCCGGCCGACGAGAAGACCCAGATGGGCCCGCTGATCTCGCGGACCCAGCTGGAGCGGGTGCGCGCGTACGTCCCCGGCGGCCTGCCGGGCATCCGGGGCACCGCCCCCGAGGGCCCCGGCTTCTGGTTCGCACCGACGCTCGTCACCGGCGCTGCGCCCGACGCCCCCGTGGCGGTCGAGGAGGTCTTCGGGCCGGTCGCCGTCGTCCTGCCCTTCGACGACGAGGCCGACGCCGTACGGCTGGCCAACGCGACGGAGTACGGCCTGTCCGGCTCGATCTGGACCCGTGACGTGGGGCGCGCACTGCGCGTGTCCGGCGCCGTCGCGGCCGGCAACCTCTCCGTCAACTCGCACTCCAGCGTGCGCTACTGGACCCCCTTCGGCGGCTACAAGCAGTCCGGCCTCGGCCGTGAACTCGGCCCGGACGCACTCGCCGCCTTCACCGAAACCAAGAACGTCTTCATCAGCACGGAGGCCTGAGCACATGACCGAAGCGAACAACGTCTGCCGCCGGCTGGTCGGCCGTACCGCCGTCATCACCGGAGCCGGCAGCGGCATCGGTCTGGCGACCGCGCGCCGGCTCGCCTCCGAGGGCGCCCACGTCGTCTGCGGCGACATCGACGAGGCGGCCGCCAAGAAGGCCGCGGACGAGGTCGGCGGACTCGCCGTACGCGTCGACGTCACCGACGCCGAGCAGGTCGACGCGCTCTTCAAGGCCGCGTACGACACCTACGGCAGCGTCGACATCGCCTTCAACAACGCCGGCATCTCGCCCCCCGACGACGACTCCATCCTGGAGACCCCTCTGGAGGCCTGGAAGCGGGTCCAGGAGGTCAATCTGACCTCCGTGTACCTGTGCTGCAAGGCCGCCATCCCGTACATGCGCGAGCAGCGCCGGGGCTCGATCATCAACACCGCGTCCTTCGTGGCCCGGATGGGCGCGGCGACCTCGCAGATCTCCTACACCGCGTCCAAGGGCGGCGTCCTCGCCATGTCCCGCGAGCTGGGCGTGCAGTTCGCCCGCGAGGGCATCCGCGTCAACGCGCTCTGCCCGGGGCCGGTCAACACCCCGCTCCTCCAGGAGCTGTTCGCCAAGGACCCGGAGCGGGCCGCGCGGCGTCTGGTGCACATTCCGCTCGGCCGGTTCGCCGAGGCCGACGAGATCGCCGCCGCCGTGGCGTTCCTGGCCAGCGACGACTCCTCGTTCGTCAACGCGACCGACTTCCTGGTGGACGGCGGGATCTCCGGCGCGTACGTGACACCGCTCTAGGCGTTCACCCCTGCCCCGTCCTCCCGGCAGCCGGGCGTCGCACGACGCCCGGCTGTTCTGTCCACCGTCCCCGGTGATCTTCCGTTTGTGACAGGAGTGTTCATGCGCAGCGCACGTCGTTGGCAGGCCGCGGCCTTCGCCCTGGCGATCGCGGGCAGCGCCTTCGCCGCCGCCCCCGCCGCCCAGGCGCGGACCGGCGCGTGCCCCGGACTCACCGTGACGCAGGGCTGGTACGGGCAGAACAAGGCCCGCCTCCAGGAGCTCGTCGACACCTACGGCACGTGCGGCGGCGGCCCGGCCCGGGCCAAGGGCCACAAGCCCGTCGCGGTCTTCGACTGGGACAACACCGTCGTCAAGAACGACGTCGGCGACGCCACGATGTACTGGATGCTGCGCCACTCCAGGATCCGCCGCCCGCAGCACGGCGACTGGCACACCACCAGCCGCTACCTCACCGGCCAGGCGGCCACCGCGCTCGCCACCGCCTGCCCGGCCGCCCACGGCACCACCCTGCCCACCGCCACCGACACCCGCTGCGCCGACGAGATACGCACGGTCTACGGGGACGGGAAGACCACGGGCGGGGCCACCGCCTTCGCGGGCTGGGACCGGCGCACGATCGAGCCGCGGTACGCCTGGCTCGCCCAGCTGATGAGCGGCTGGCGCACCGCCGACGTCCGCTCCTTCGCCCGGGCCGCCCGCGCCGAGAACCTGGCCGCGCCGATCGGCACCGAGCAGCGGGTCGGCACGGCCCAGGTGACGGGCTGGGTGCGCTACTACGACCAGCAGCGCGATCTGATCCGTACGCTCCACAAGGCCGGGTTCGACGTCTGGATCACCTCGGCGTCGCCCGAGCCGGTCGTCGACGTGTGGGCGGGCGGCGCGGGCGTCGCGCCGGACCACACCATCGGCATCCGGCCGGTGACCGCGCACGGGCGGCTCACCCCGCACCTCAAGGGCTGCGGCACGGTCGCCGACGGCGAGGACGCCATGATCACGTACGTCGACGGCAAGCGGTGCTGGATCAACCAGGAGGTCTTCGGGGTGCGCGGGGCGGCCGCCGAGCGGGTGCGGCCCGCCGCGCGGCGCCAGGTGTTCGCGGCTGGCGACTCCGACACGGATGTCTCCTTCCTGCGCGACGCGACCGGGCTGCGGCTCGTCCTGAACCGCAACAAGGACGAGCTGATGTGCCGGGCGTACGACAACGGCGACGGCCGCTGGATCGTCAACCCCATGTTCATCCAGCCCAAGGGCCGGAAGAGCGGCGCCTACCCGTGCGCCAGCACCGCGTACACCGACCGTGACGGCACCGCCGCGCCGGTCCGCCGGGCCGACGGCTCGGTCGTGCCCGACCAGATGGACACGGTGTACGGCGGCTGAACCGCCGCTTTAGGGTGGCCCGATGAGCATGACGACACCGCCCGGCTGGTACCCGGATCCGGGCACCCCCGTGCTGGAGCGCTGGTGGGACGGCACCGCCTGGACCGGGCACACCAGGGCCGCCGGTCAGCCGGCGGTGCCGCCCGCGCCGCCGACCGTTCCCCTGGGCCCGGGACCCGTCGCCCCGCAGCCCCGGCCGCGCGGCCGGGGCCCGGTGGCCGCCGTGGCCGTGGCCGCCGCGGTGCTCGTCACGGCGCTGGTGGCCGGGGTGATCGTCCTGAACGAGGACGACGGGGGACCGGCGGCCGACGCGGCGCCGGGCGGCGGCGCGACCCGGACGACCGCCTCGCAGGCGCAGAGCACGGCCCCCTCGACCGCGGCCCCGTCGCCTGCGGCCTCCGCGAGCGACGATCCGAACCTCCTGGTCGACCAGCTCAACGGCATCACCCTGCCGGTCCTGCCGGGCTGGGAGAAGGCCGAGTCCAGGATCGACGGCCTGCCCACCATGCAGACCAAGGACACCTTCGACTGCCCGGGCGACTCGGGCGCGTTCTGCCACCACGCCACGGTCAACACCCGCACGCCGACCGGCACCGACCTCAAGACCGCCGAGGCCCTCGCCAAGCACGACATCGCGGACGCGGCCGACGCCGCGTTCGAGAAGGACGCCGTCGGCCGTCAGCGCTACGGCGGGATCGTCTCGCACCGCGAGGTGAGGTCCGCCTCCGTGGTGGTCGCCGGGCGCACCGGGTACGTGGTGCGCTGGAGCGTCAAGACGGGGGCGGGGCCCGGCGGTTACGTACAGTCGCTGGCCTTCCCGTCGAGCGTCGGCAGCGAGTCGATGATCATCGTCCGCTTCGCCTTCGACGCGGTGAAGGGCGCCCCGCCGCTCGCCGTGCTGGACCGGGTCACGGCCGGGATCCGGGTCCTCGGCGGCCAGGGGAGCGGCGGGGTGGGCAGCAGCGTGGCGCCCCCGGCGCTGTGAACAACCGCGAAACTTGTTCACGAGGCCGCGTCCTCAGAGGAAGGTGCGCCCCTCGCCCCGGTACGTGGGGACGGCCGCGGTGACGCGGTCGCCCTCCACCAGCTGCAACTCGTCGAACCGCTCGCACAGTTCACCGGCCTTGGCGTGCCGGAACCACACCTTGTCCCCGATCAGCAGATCGTCGGCGGCCGTGCCGAGCAGCGGCGTCTGCACCTCCCCGGGGCCTTCCTGCGGGTCGTAGCGCAGCCCCTCCGGGAGGTACGGAACGGGCAGCCGGTCGACGCCCGCCGCCCCGGAGGCGGGGTAGCCGCCGCCGAGCACGGTGACCACGCCCACGCCCGGGCGGCGCACCACGGGCTGGGCGAAGAGCGCGGCGGGACGCCCGGTGAACGACGTGTAGTTGTCGAAGAGCCGTGGCACATAGAGCCCCGACCCGGCGGCGATCTCCGTGACGGCGTCCTCGGCCGCGGTATGCTGCACGCTCCCCGTCCCGCCGCCGTTGACGAACTCCAGGTCGGGCGCGACGGCCCGGACCGCCCGCACCACCTCGGCCCGGCGGGCCGCGAGCTCCTTGCGCGCGGCGGCCTGCATCAGCCGGATCGCCCGCGACCGCACCGGCCGCCCCGCGATGTCGTCCCCGACCCCGGCGACATGCCCCTCGTACGCCATCAGCCCGACCAGGCGGAAGCCCGGGCGGCGGGCGACGGCACGGGCGAGCTCGGCGAGTTGCGCGGGCTCGCGCAGCGGGGAGCGGCGGGCCCCGACGCGCACGCGCCCGCCGAACAGCCGGAGCGAGGTGTCCAGTTCCAGACAGATCCGTACGGGCAGGTCGTCGCGGTCCCGGGCCCCGTCGATGAGGTCGAGCTGGGCCGGGTCGTCGACCATGACGGTGACGGCGGCCGCGAGCTTGGGGTCGGCGGCGAGCTCCGCGAAGCGGCCCCGGTCGGCGGACGGATACGCCAGGAGGACGTCCTCGAACCCGGCCCTGGCCAGCCAGATCGACTCCGCCAGCGTGAACGACATGATCCCGGCGAACCCGTCCCGGGCCAGCACCCGTTCCAGCAGCGCCCGGCAGCGCACGGACTTGCTGGCGACCCGGATCGGTTTGCCCTGGGCGCGCCGGACCAGGTCGTCGGCGTTGGCGTCGAACGCCTCCAGGTCCACGAGCGCGAGCGGGGCGTCGAGATGGGCGGTGGCCCGGTCGTACCGGGCCCGGTCTGCGGCGCGGGGAGTCATGCGCAGAGCCTGCCAGAACGGCTTACCCGGGGGTAGGGGGACGAGTCGGTGCAGATCCCCCGAGCACGGACCGCCGCCCTGCTCCCTGGCCCCAGCCCGTAAAGTAGCGCCCACGCGGCGACGAACGGCCCTGCCGGCCAAGCCGATCCGCAGCGCACGCACGAGGGGTACGAGGGGGGCCATTGACCACGGACGCACAACGCCCCCCGTCCGCGGCGCGCCGCCCCGCCGAGGGGGAGCCGGGCCACGAGTCCCCGGCCGGGCCCACGCGGGCACCGAACCCGCACGGCTCGACGACGCCGGCCCCCGGGCTCCCGCACCGGCCCGGCCACCCGCCGTCGGCCCCGGCGCCCCGGCGTCCCGCCCCGTCCGAATCCGCGCCGTCGGCGCCGGTGCCCGCGCGCGCTTCGTCGTCCGGTGGCGTGTCGCCCGCTTCCGCGCGGCGGTCTCCTGTCTCGTCCGGGGAGGCGCTGTCGGTGCCGGTGTCCGCGCGCGCTTCGTCGTCCGGTGGCGTGTCGCCCGCTTCCGCGCCGCGGTCTCCTGTCTCGTCCGGGGAGGCGCTGTCCGCGCCCGGGCGCGCGTCGTCCGGTGGCGCGCCTGACTCCTCGCCTCGACGTTCTTCCCCGTCCGGGGACGGTGACGGGTCCGCCGTTCCCGGACGTACCGAGGGGCCGCCGCGTTCGGCCATCGACCTCCTCGACGCGGCCCTGACGCCCCGGCCTCTCATACCCGCGAAGCCCCCGACAGCTCCGACGGCTCCGACGGCCGAGGCGCGCACGGCCGCGCCGACGCGTACGTCTCCGCAGCCCGCGCGCCCGCCCTTCCCGCCGCACCCCACCCCGACCCGGCCCCCGGCCCCGCCGACGCCACCCCCGGCCGCCGTGCCCGCGCCGCAGCCCACCGTGCCCGCGCCCCGGTCCGCCGCGCCGCCGTTCCCCGGGACCGTTCCGCACCCCGCGATGCCGCACCCCGCGATGCCGCACCCCGCGATGCCGGTTCCCGCCGTGCCGCCCATACCCGTCGCCGCGCCGGCGGCCCGTCGCCGTGGCCGGGTCGTCGCGGCCGCCGTCTGTCTCGTGCTGGGGGTCGGGCTGCTCGGGGGCGCCGCCGCCGGGAGCTGGCTGAGCGGGGAGTCCGGGGGAGCGGACGCGCGGGGCGGGTACACCGCCGCCCGGGAGATGTGGCACAGCACCCCCGTGGACACCCTCTTCCCGCCGACCATCACCGGAGGCGGCGCCGGGCCGGGCGGCGCCGACCGCGTCTGGACCCGCGTCGGGGTCGCGCCCGACGCCGGGTGCGCCGGGGCCCTCGACCCGCTGCTGCTCAAGGTGCTCCAACCCGTCGGCTGCGCACGGCTGCTGCGGGCCACGTACACCGACGCCACCTCCACCGCCGTCACCACCGTCGGGCTCGTCTTCACCGAGGCCGACGCCGACGCGATGGCCGCGCTGCGCACCCGGTTCAGCGACGAGTCCCTCGGCGACCGCGACGACCTGATGCCGCGCCCGTACGCCGTCAAGGGCACCCCCGCCGCCAGGTTCGGCGACAAGCAGCGGGCGAGCTGGACCGTACGCGTCCTCACCGACGCCCCCGTCGTGGTCTACTCCGTCACCGGCTTCGCCGACGCCCGTACCGTCACCGCCCCCCAGCCCGCCGACCGCGCCCTCGACGAGGGCGCGACGGACGCACCCGTCGAGGCGGGGCTCACCTATGACGCCAAGGGCATCGCGGACCGGGTGGAACGGGCCCTGCGCAAGACCGCCGCCACCGGAACGAAGAAGCCGTCATGACGACCCCACGGGCCACTCCCCGCCGGGCCGGGCGGTACCGCGCGGCCGCCCTGGCCACCGCCGCCGCCCTCGCGCTCCTCCTGCCCGCGGCCCCCGCGCACGCCGACTCCATCCGGGACCGCCAGTGGGAGCTCGCCGCCATGCGCACCCAGCAGGCGTGGCGGACGGCCAAGGGCAAGGGCATCACCGTCGCCGTGCTCGACACCGGTGTCGACGCCACCCACCCCGACCTCGCCGGACAGGTCCTCACCGGCAAGGACCTCGTCGGCTTCGGGGCGGGCCGGGGCAGCCGCGACTGGGCCCGGCACGGCACCGCCATGGCCGGGATCATCGCGGGCCACGGACACGGTCCCGGCGGCCAGGACGGCGTCCTCGGCATCGCCCCCGAAGCCAGGATCCTGCCGGTCCGGGTGATCCTCGAATCCACCGACCCGGCGCGCAAGAAGGCGCGCGAGTCACGCGGCGGCGCGCTCGCCGAGGGCATCCGCTGGGCCGCCGACCACGGCGCCGACGTCATCAACCTCTCCCTCGGCGACGACAGCGCCTCCGCGCACCCCGAGCCGTCCGAGGACGCCGCCATCCAGTACGCCCTCGCCCGTGGCTCCGTCGTCGTCGCCTCCGCGGGCAACGGCGGCGAACAGGGCGACCACGTCTCCTATCCCGCCGCCTACCCGGGCGTCATCGCCGTCGCCGCCGTCGACCGCTACGGCACGCACGCCGCCTTCTCCACCCGCCGCTGGTACGCCACGGTCTCCGCGCCCGGCGTGGGCGTGGTGATAGCGGACCCGGACCGCAAGTACTACGAGGGCTGGGGCACCAGCGCGGCCTCCGCCTTCGTCTCCGGCGCCGTCGCCCTGGTCCGCTCGGCCCACCCCGGCCTCTCCCCGGCCCAGATCAAGACCCTGCTCGCGGACACCGCCCGCAACGCGCCCCGGGGCGGCCGCGACGACGCCCGGGGCTACGGCAGCGTCGACCCGGCCGCCGCCCTCGCCGAGGGTGCCCGCCTCAAGCCCGAGGTACGGACGAACACGGCGACCGGCCGCGCCCGCACGTACTTCGGCGCGGGCCCCGACAAGGAGAAGGAGCGCGACCACCGCGGTGACTGGCTCGCCGCCCTCGCGGCGGCCGCCGGCGCCCTCCTCCTCACCGCGTCCCTCACCCTGTGGCGCGGCAGCCGCCCCGCCGGGCACGCCGGAGCCTGAGGCGCCGCTCCCCCGGCGTCGTCACCCTTGTGCCCCGGTCGGCGATTCCCCTGGTGCGGGGGCCGGGGCGGGCCCCCGTTAGGCTCGTGCCGTGGCGCTCAAGAACATCCCGGACCCCGGTTTCTCCGACGACGACGGCACCGCCGACCCCGGACTCACGGCGGCGCTCGCCGCCTGGGCCGAGGACAGGGGGAGCGGCGCGGCCCAGTCGCGCGTCCTGGCCGCGCTCAAGGGCGCGCGGCTGCTCGTCCCCGTCGTCGCGGTGCTCGGCGAGGTGGAGACCGACGAGAACGGGCTGCGCCGGGAGAAGACCAGCGACATGGCGGTGCCCACGCTCACCGCGGGCGACCGCAAGGCGCTGCCCGCCTTCACCTCCCTCGCCTCGCTCGCGCTGTGGGACCCGGAGGCCCGGCCCGTCGCCGTACCGCTGCACCAGGCGCTCCAGGCCGCCGCGCACGAGCGCGCCGACACGGTCGTCCTCGATCTGGCGGGACCCGTCGCCTACGAGCTGAAGGGCGGGGCGCTGCTCGCCCTGGCCGAGGGGCGCACCAGCGCGGACCCGCTGGACGACCCGGCGGTGGTCGAGGCCGTGCGCACGGCGGTCGCCGCCGAGCCGGCGGTCCTGCGGGCCCACCTCGGCCCCGGCAGCGCCGACGGCACGCTCGCCCTGGTCCTGGCCGACGGCGCGGTGCCGGCCGACGCCGCGCGCCGGGTCGTCGAGCTGCTCGCCGCCGACGAGGTGCTGCGCGCCCGTCTCGTCCGCGGCCTCGATCTGGCCCTGCTGCCGGCCGCGGCCCCTCAGCCCAACGAGCCCCTGTTCACGCGCTGACCGCGGGCGGTCCGGACGCATGAAGAAGCGCCCCCGGTTCTCCCCGGAGGCGCTTCATTTCGTAACGCCGTATGCGTATGCGTACGGAAGGGGCCGGCGACTAGCCGTACACCGGGCCCGTGTACTTCTCGCCCGGGCCCTGGCCCGGCTCGTCCGGGACGACCGACGCCTCGCGGAAGGCGAGCTGGAGCGACTTCAGGCCGTCGCGCAGCGGGGCGGCGTGGAACGAGCTGATCTCGGTGGTGCTGGCGTCGAGCAGACCGGCCAGCGCGTGCACGAGCTTGCGGGCCTCGTCCAGGTCCTTGTGCTCGTCGCCCTCCTCCGTCAGGCCGAGCTTCACCGCGGCGGCGCTCATCAGGTTCACGGCGACCGTGACGATCACCTCGACGGCCGGGACCTCCGCGATGTCGCGGGTCATGGTGTCGAAGTCGGCGGTCTCGGGGGACTGGGGGGAGGTCTCACTCATGCCCCACACGATAGGCGGTGGGGCGGGGTGCGCACGATTGGCCCCCGTGCCGGTGTCCTGCTAACCTTGTGTAACGACCGGCCAGACACTCCCATGTGTCCGGCCCACAAGTGGAGGCTCCGATCTCCCACCTGACTGCCCTCCGGGGCGGCGGGTCATCCGGTCAGACGGCCGCCATCGTTCCGTACGGACGATGGAGCCGTCCGATGTGCGCCCCGCGGTTGACCGCGGCGGTGCTCCGGTTGTTCATGGAGCCCCGCCTGTGTCCCGTCGGGGCATTTTTCGTATGCCGCGCCGGTTGGTCCGAGTGAGAAGACATACGCGGCTGTCTGCCGGACAGTCGTGTGGTGCTACCGAGGAGGATCCATCAGCGCCGAGCCCCGCATCAACGACCGGATTCGTGTTCCCGAAGTACGACTGGTCGGTCCCAGCGGCGAGCAGGTCGGGATTGTTCCGCTTGCCAAGGCCCTGGAGCTCGCACAGGAGTACGACCTGGACCTGGTCGAGGTGGCGGCGACCGCCCGTCCGCCCGTGTGCAAGCTCATGGATTACGGGAAGTTCAAGTACGAGTCGGCCATGAAGGCCCGTGAGGCGCGCAAGAACCAGGCGCACACGGTCATCAAGGAGATGAAGCTCCGGCCGAAGATCGACCCGCACGACTATGACACCAAGAAGGGTCACGTCGTCCGGTTCCTCAAGCAGGGCGACAAGGTCAAGATCACGATCATGTTCCGTGGTCGCGAGCAGTCCAGGCCGGAACTCGGCTTCCGATTGCTGCAGCGTCTCGCTTCGGACGTCGAGGACCTCGGGTTCATCGAGTCGAACCCGAAGCAGGACGGCCGAAACATGATCATGGTCCTCGGTCCGCACAAGAAGAAGACCGAGGCGATGGCCGAAGCCCGCGAGGCGCAGGCCGCCCGCAAGGCGGAGCGCCAGGGTCTGCCTGCTGAGGCCGAGGCCGAGGCTGAGGCCGAGGTCGAGGAGTCCGGCACGGAGCCCGTCGCCGAGGCGCCGGCCGAGGCGTCCGCCGAGGAACCCGCCGAGGCCTGATCCCGGGCAGCCCGCCCAGGGACTACCGATACATATGACGCTCCCGCGCGCCGGTCTCCGGACCGGCTGGGGGCGCCACTGACGAGGAGATAACGGCGCTATGCCGAAGAACAAGTCGCACAGCGGTGCCAGCAAGCGATTCAAGATCACTGGCTCCGGCAAGGTGCTCCGTGAGCGTGCCGGCAAGCGCCACCTGCTTGAGCACAAGTCGTCCAAGAAGACCCGCTCGCTGACGGGCACGGTCGTCCTGGCTCCGGCCGACGCCAAGAAGATCAAGAAGCTTCTCGGCAAGTGACGTTCCTCCGCCTCCGGTCGACGGGGGCGGGACGTCGTGACCGGGACCTATTCGATTTCGGGTCGTGTGAGTCCAACCACGGCCCCGCTACAAGGAGTTAACAAGTGGCACGCGTCAAGCGGGCAGTAAACGCCCACAAGAAGCGCCGGGCGATCCTCGAGGCGGCCTCCGGCTACCGCGGTCAGCGTTCGCGCCTGTACCGCAAGGCCAAGGAGCAGGTCACCCACTCGCTGGTCTACAACTACAACGACCGCAAGAAGCGCAAGGGCGACTTCCGTCAGCTGTGGATCCAGCGCATCAACGCCGCTGCCCGCCAGAACGGCATGACGTACAACCGCCTCATCCAGGGTCTGAAGGCCGCCAACATCGAGGTGGACCGCAAGATCCTGGCCGAGCTCGCGGTCAACGACGCCAACGCGTTCGCCGCGCTCGTCGAGGTCGCGCAGAAGGCGCTTCCGAGCGACGTCAACGCGCCCAAGGCTGCCGCGTAAGCGCCTGACGGCTTGTTGAGCCGGACCGGACCCGCAGGCCGATGGCCTGCGGGTCCGTGCGTTCCGGCGGCCCTGGCCCCGGGCCCGGCTTTTGGCTGCGGACCGGGCTGGGCCGGTCGCGCAGTTCCCCGCGCCCCTTGAGTGCCGCTGCGCGGCATCGGGCGCTTTCAGGG